>CAMYTM010000012.1 GCA_947297555.1 uncultured Mycoplasmatota bacterium
GAGCATTAAGTTTATGGTTGCTCCAACACTTGCAAAGTTTAAAGCAATTTCGGCTCCCTTTAATTCTTCGGCATCAATAATAAATTTGTTTCCTTCCATCGTAATGGTTGCACCTAGGGCTTCAAATCCTTTTAAGTGGTAATCAATTTGTCTTGCACCAAAGTTACAGCCTCCAGGAAAATAGATTTCTACGTGTTTGAATTTTGAAAGCAGAGCCCCCATAAAGTAATACGAAGCACGTAATTTATTAGATAGTTCTTCTGGTATAGTTGTATTTATAATTTGGCTAGAATCGATTTTTATAGATTCTTCTTCAACTACTAGTTTTCCATTTAATAATTCAATTATTTCTTTTAAAACATCAACATCTGTAATATGAGGAACATTATATATAATGGTTTCTTCATCAGAAAGAATTGCAGCGGGTAGTAGGGCAACTACACTATTTTTAGCACCATTTATTTTAATTGTTCCACTTAATAAATTACCACCTTGTATTACTAATTTTTGCATTTCATCACGTTCCTTTTATCTCTTTAATTATATAATTTTATGTCCTATTTGTCGAGTTCATGCAGTTTTAATATTTACATAAATGAAAAACACCTATTATAATCAATAAAATAGCCCCAAAAATAGTTGCATATACTCCTAGTAATCGATTGGCATATTTGCCTATTAACAAACCTATATAAGTGAAACAAAAACTTGTAATAGAAAATATAACAACGGCTATAAACATATTACTAGTAATAGCACTGAGTCCAATTCCCGTCGAGAAACTATCAATGGAAACTCCTAAAGGGAATAAAAACATATTAAATATATTCATATTTTTTGGTTTATCTTCTGGCTTCATAAGTTCCATTAACATTGTAACGGATAAATAAATTAAAATAATTCCTAAGAGGAAGTTACTTTTTAACATAAATATTTCTACAATTTTATTTCCGATTAAATTTCCGATTAAGGGCATTATAAAGTGCATAATCCCTACAATAATAGAGAAGAGTATGCATCTTTTTTTGGATATGTTGCCAGTTCCTATTCCGAGGGATAGGGAAAAAGTATCCATACTTAAGGCAATGGCTATGGTTAGTATTGTAAGACTTTCTTTCATAAAAAAAATCCTCCTTAGTTAAATATACTAAGAAAGGTTTTAGAAAATTACATATATTTTTTAAATATATCTTTTACAAACCATTCGTAATCAACATCTTTCATATTGGTTTCTTGTGCTTCCATTAAACAAAGGGGAGGGAAGAGTACACACCACCAATTTTCTCCTTCACCTTTTCCTAATGTGACAACTAAAGAATCATACATTCCACTTTCATATTTTACACCTTTATAACTTTTTTCTGGAAAGTAATTTTTTCCATAGTTAATTTGATAGGGGAGGTTATAATTGTTAATCATGGTTTTAATTTCAGGTATTTTTTGATTGATAGCGAGACTTACTTGTTCTTTATTATGAGGGTTTGCTATATCGTTTTTTAGAATATTTTCAATGTTGTTTTTTATTTCCATCTTGGTTGCTTGATCTTCGAAAGTATTGCTACTTGCAATGACTCTTAATCTTATTGCATTATCTGGAATTATATATTCTTCTTCACCTTTGTTTATAAAGCATATTACTGTAAATAAAAATAAGACAATAATTATTTTTTTCATTTTAGTTCACCTAAATAATTATGTCTTATTTGTTTATTTTTTATTCACATTACTGATTTTCATTTAATAAAGTGTCCATATTCGCTTTTCTATTGTGTTCAATTTGTACCCATTTTAAGTCTTTTTTGAATAAACATATAATGTTAATTGGTATCCATGACATTAGAAATACCATAAATAATAATATTCCATGCATTGTTGTTTCAATGTCTCTTTTATAATATAGAATTACAAACATATTCATAATGATACAACATAAGTAACCAATCATGAAGCATACATAACCTAATGAGAAGAAGTAAGAAAATAAATCGTTTAATTCAATTCCTAAAATATTAAATACTCCTAACATTAAAGTTAATCCTACTCCTAAAACTTGAAAATAAGGTGCTATAGCAAACATGAATTTATCTAGTGCTGCAAAGTCTCTTTCTTTTATAATCTTTTTTAGTAATGGTTTTCTATAAATTCGAAAGCATTCAATAATTCCTTTACTCCAACGGCTTCTTTGATTCCAAGAATCCATAAATTTTAAAACTTGTTCGTCATAAGTTATAGCATCTTCTACATACGCAATTTTATAGCCTTTTAATACACATTGGATAGATAATTCTATATCTTCGGTTATTGTTTTTGGATCAAATCCTTCGTCAATTACACTTTTAGAAACCATAAATCCTGTCCCATTGATTGCAGCAGCAGAATCTATTTTCATACGTGCTTTGTTAAAAAAGAAATTTTGAATATAGTAGAAAATAGAATGACTTGCACTTAACCAGTTGTCTTCAATATTTTTACTATCTTTTCTTCCTTGGGCTACTTTATATCCAGAAAGGTATGTGTTATTCATTAATTTTAAGAAATCAGGATGGACTACATTATCAGCATCAAAAATAATATAGGCATCATAATCTTTTTTCTTTAATTTGGCAAAAGCAAATTTTAATACGTCACCTTTTGATTTTACTGGAACAGTCACATTAACGGCTTTGGCCCCTGCTTTTTTTGCAACTTCATAAGTATCATCGTTACTATTGTTTACAAATGTATAAATGTCATATAAATCATGAGGATAATTTTGCTCTTTTAAACTTTTTATTAAATCCCCTACAACTTTTCCTTCATTTCTTGCCGCAATAACAACAGCAAATTTTGTTCTTGCTCTAAATGGACGAATTTTTGGTATGTCTTCTTTTTTGAAAGCAAATAATCCTGTTATAGCAAAATATAAGCCATATAAAAGCGTGATGATAAATAATATATAATAAATCATTTGTACCATACTATTACTCCTTTATTAATAACACTATATCATTGGATTGTGACTAAAATGTGACTTTCTTGTTATTAACTCTATTCCATTTTATATTTTCTACACTAGATTGTCAAGTTTTTAAGGATATGTTCCACATCTCTTTTATTACGTGACCTATTATTAGTGTATTTATTGTTCGATGAAAATATAACGAAATTTTCCACATAAATCTTTTTCGCAAGATATTTTCGCAGTTGGAAATTTTTGGGTGGCTAATTTTATAATTTCGTCTTTTTGGTTTTCTCCAATTTCAAAGGTAATTAGTCTTGGTTTATTTTTTATTTGTTCTAGTATTTTTCTATAAAATATAATGCCTTTTTCTTCTGCATATAAAGCGATTGAGGGTTCATAGTAAACAGATTCATCTACACTTTCTTCTTTGCCAATATAAGGTGGGTTAGAAATTATAACGTCATAATTTTCTGTTATTGTTTCTTTTAAAATATTAAGTTTTTTATACTCAACTATAACATTATTTTTTATCCCGTTTTCTTTGGCTACTTGTAATGCATCTTTTGATATATCAATTCCTTTACAATAAAAATTTGTATTTTTGGCAATGGCAACGGCTATACATCCGCTCCCTGTACATATATCTAAAAATTTTAATGGTTCTTGTTGGTATTTTTCTACTTTTTTTAATACTTTTTCTACTAAATATTCTGTTTCAAATCTGGGAATTAAGACATGTTCATTGACGTTGATTTCTACATTTAAAAAAGCGACATTCCCTATTAAGTATTGAATAGGGTAGCCGGCATTTACTTTTTTTATTGCTTCTTCGTAGTTTGTTTGATATTTTTCTTGTAATAATTTTTTATCTAAATCAGTTAGAGTTCTTTTGCTAAACATTATTCTCCCTCTAATTTTCTTCTTTGATCTTCTGTAATTAAAGCTGTAATAATTGGTTCTAGACCTCCGTCCATTACACGATCTAATTCCATAATAGAAAAGTTAATACGATGATCTGTTACACGATTTTGTGGATAGTTATAAGTTCTTATTTTTTCAGATCGATCTCCAGAGCCAACTTTATTTTTACGTTCTTGTGTTACTTCATTATTTTTTTGTTGTTCTAAATTATCATATATTTTGGCTTTTAATATAGACATCGCCTGTTCTTTATTTTTCATTTGACTACGTTCATTTTGACAAGTTACTACGGTATTGGTAGGTAAATGGGTAATTCGAACAGCAGAATTTGAAGTATTTACCGATTGTCCTCCTGCTCCACTTGAATGGTAAACATCAATTTTTAAGTCACTTTCTTTAATTTCAATATCTACATCTTCTACCTCTGGCATGACAACAACAGTGGCAGTAGAAGTATGGACTCTCCCTGCAGACTCTGTTTCAGGGACTCTTTGCACTCTATGTGCACCACTTTCGTATTTTAGTTTTGAATAAACATTGTCTCCTTTAATCATGCATTCTACTTGAGAAAATCCGCCACTAGTTCCAGAAATTTCGTTAATGACTTCTATTTTCCAGTTATTTTTTTCGGCGTAGTAAGTATACATTCTAAATAAATCTCCAGCAAATATATTTGCTTCATCTCCACCAGCCGCACCACGAATTTCCATAATAACGTTTTTGCCATCATTTTCGTCTTTTGGAATTAACAAAATTTCTAATTCATTTGTTATTTTTGTTAATCTTTCATTTTGTTCAACAATTTCCATTTCTGCCATTTCTCGGAGTTCTATATCATTCATTAAACTTTTGGCTTCTGTAATTTTTTCATTAGCATCTTTATATTCTTCATATTTTTTTACAATATTTTCTAAATCGCTTCGTTCTTTAGAAAGTTTACTTACTTTTTTAAAGTCTTGCATGACTTCTGGTTCCATCAGTATTTTTTCAATTTCATGATATCTTTTTAGAATGGCTTCTAATCTATTTTCCATAAGTTATTTCCTCTTTCTATATTTATTTATAAAGAAAAAGAATAGTTATAACATGGAATCTTCTTCGTCTTCATCACTAATTACAACTAAATCTTTTAAATCGTCTGTCTCGTCATCGTCATCTGTTTCATCATAAAAAATTTCTTCATCTTCGGTTTCTTCTTCATCAAGGTCTTCCATGTCATCTGTTACAATATCTTCATCATCGTCATCAATAATTACGTTCCCAGCATGACGTGTTTTTAAATCCCATGTACCATCATCTAGCATAATAAATCTTTTATCTAGTGTTAACATTTCAAAGAAATCTCCAATTTTATCTTCTATTACGGCTTCTGATAGATTGATTAGTTTTCCAATTTCATTAAATAAGTCTATTATTTTCATTTTTTGTTTTTTTTCTGTTAGAATTGCAAAAGCAATATCGTCATAAGACATCGTTTCTAATTCTTCTTTACTAAGACTTTTTAAATCCATAATTTTTCCTCCTACATTTTAGATGGGATTTCCATTACTAAAATCTCAAGTAAGTCTTTTATTATATCTAAAGTTAAGGAAAGTAAGGTTACCCAATCTCTTTTTTTCTCATGATCTTCTAAATTATTAATATGATTATTTTCATAAAATGCATTCACTAAAACACATATTTCATATAAATAATTTGCAATTACCGATGGCATCCTTGTTTTAAAGGCATAATTTAAGATTTCATCTAATTCTAGAATTTTTAATCTTAATCCTCGGTCGTGAACATTATATATTGTTTTTGATAAGTTGTCTACAAAAGTTTCATTATTTTGTATAATTTTTTTTGTTCTTACATAGGTATAAAGAATATATGGCCCTGTTTTTCCTGTTGTTTTTGAGAATTTCTCAATATCAAATATATATTCTTTTTCGCGATTGTTTTGTAAATCGGCAAATTTTATAATAGAACCGACGATTTTTTCTAGGTCACTATTATCATACTCAGTATTGTGATTTTCATTATTTAGAAAAATAGTTTTGGTCTCACTAAATAGTTCTTCTAGTTTCGGTGTATTTCCAGCACGAGTTTTAAAGGGTTTGTTATCTTTCCCGTTGATTGTTCCAAGTCCTAAAAATTCACAATCTATATTTTTTGTTTCTTCTATTTTTTTAGCAACACGGAATACTTGGGTAAAATGCATGCTCTGACGACTATCAGCAACATATAAAACTTTATTAGGGTGATAGTCTTTTTCTCTTTGGAAGAGTGTTGCTAAATCCGTTGTTCCATATAAATAGGCCCCATTTGATTTTTGAAAGATTAATGGAGGAACTTCGATTTTGTCATTCTCCTTTCTAACTACAACCACTTTAGCACCTTCGCTAGTTTTTAATATTTTTTCTTTTTCTAATGAGTTTTTGACATCTAAAATATATGGATAGGCATTGGATTCTCCTAACCAAAGGTCAAAGGATACTCCTAAATAATCGTACATTTTTTTGATGTCTTTTTTGGATATTTCTAAAATTTCTTTGAAGTATGCTTGATACTCAACATGTCCATCTTGTAAGTCTTTGGTAATGCTAGCACAAATTTCTTTGATACTTTCGTTTTCCTTACATAGACCACTAATTTTTGGATATAAATCAGAGAGGATTTCTAACGTAATTTCACTTGGAGTAATGTTTTCTTGTTTTAGTCCATAGATTACTTGGCCAATTTGTAAGCCATAATCTCCTAAATGAACATCTGCTATGACATTTTGATTCATGTATTTTAAAAGTCTTTTGATAGATTCTCCAACAATTGCAGGTCTTAAATGACCCACATGTAATGGTTTAGCGACATTGGCTCCTCCATAATCTATGACAATTGTCTCTTGCTTAGGAAGTGTAATATTGAATTTGTTAACACTTGTCATTTTATTTAGTTGTTCATTAATGTAAGTATCTGTTAAAGTGAAATTAATAAATCCTGGTCTTACGCATTCTATTTTAGAAAATTTCTTTAATGCTTCTTCGTTTGTATTTAACTTTTCAACAATTTTTTCTCCGATTTCATAAGGATTTTGGTGCAAATTTTTGGCTAGTTCAAAAGTACCATTGTACTGATAGTCACACAAGTCTGGTCGATTAGAGATTAGAATTTTAGCGTTTGTTTCTATGTTAAATAGATTTTTTATTATCTCATTTAATTCTTTATTCATTGAAATCTATCCTTTCTTTTAATACAATTTTGTTTCGTGTTTCATCTGTTTCAATAAAGTATTCAATAATCACTTCATTATTTAAATCTTCCATATTTGCTTCTTCCACACATACATCAAAGGAAATTCCTTCTTGTTTTAATTCTACCTTACATTTGTTATTTTTAAAGTCTAAATAAAAAATATACTCGTTATTTTCTCGAAGAAATGTTTTTTCTTTTAAATTAATTGTTGTTTCGTAGTCTAACATATCAAACATAATTTTTTTATCATTGTTTAACTTGTTTTTAAAGGTATCTTTATATACTTCTTCATTATTTTTATAAAAAAAGCACGTAAAATTTTTCCATTTCATTTTCTGTTCCTCTTTTTTTTCTAGGTCATTATAACATAGGAGAATGGGGTGTGCAACTTGTAAAATAATACTTTAATGGAAATCAAATAAAAATTTTCGTTAATTGATTTTTAAAATTTTTTTCTAAAAAGATTAATAATTACTCCTAAATTTGTATTTTTCAAAAATAATCTGTTGTGATAAATATTAAATCTATAAATCAATTAAAAAAATTGGAAAATGTTATAAAAAAGTGCAAAGTTTCCATTTATAATTGCTATTTAATAACTATGGAGAATGGTAAAATATTTATAGATAGGAGAATATATATGGGAATAGGAAATAAAATTTTTGAATTAAGAAAGAAAAATAACTTTTCACAAGAACAATTAGCAGAAAAAATGGAAATTACACGACAAACAATTTCAAAATGGGAATTAGGCGAAACCTCACCAGATTTAAAACAAGCAAAAGAATTATCTAAAATATTTAATATTAGTTTAGATGAATTAGTCAATAATGATATCAGCAATATCGTTATAACAAAATTAAATAATACTGAAAATGCCGTTAGAAAAACAACAAGAACTATAAAAATACTCGTTATAACAATTTATTTGCTTATTTTATTTTCAAGCATATTTATAACAATCCATTTCATTACAAAAAAAGATTTTACAAGTGAATTTCAAACTGAATTTACTTGTATTATCGACAATGAAGAACATTATATTAATGTAGATTTAGAAGACGGAAAATATTATTTAACATATAATGATAGTGGTAATGGTGGTATTATGAAACACCCTGCTGGTAATACTTTAATTGATGTTTATGAAACACTTAAAATTTTTAAAAAATTTGTAATCAATACGGGCGGTACTTGTAAATAAAAATTTTTCACTTCTAAAAAAGGAAATAGCAAATTTACGATGTATATATAAGAATAGGGAGGTGAAATATAGTAACAGAAACAAAAAAATTTTATACTTGTAAAAAGACCCTCGCTTTTAAAGAAGTACTTCTAAATAAAAAAAGTGAACCAATTTTAAAAGATCTTCTAGAATTTGTTTTAGGTGTTACCATCTATGATATTCATCACGAAAACGTGGAAAGGACATTCACGTTCATGGCAAAAGAATGGATATCTTATTAGATACAAATATAGGAAAAGTAGAAATTGAAATGAATGCCACAACCCCTGATTATTTATATGTACGAAATATGGCTTATTTTTGTGATACTTATTCCTACTATACTCTAACAGAAGAAGATTATTTAGAAGAAATGCAAAAGATTCAAATCAATTTTACATTTGGCTAAAAAAGGATAAAGAAATAAAAAGAGAATATTATATCCAAGACAAGCAAGAAAAGAAGTTTGTCAAAAATTTTAAAATAATCGAATACAATATGACAAAATAATGGAATTTTGGTATTCTAAAAATGAAAAAGAAATCGAGAAATACAAGTACTTAATCATGCTAGATTTAAAACCAAGGGAATTAAAAGAATTAGAAAAAAAGATAGGTTTATGAAAGAGTATAAAATAATAGTAGAAATAGTAAATAATGACCCAAATTTTACAAGAAGAAGACAAGAGAAAGTGTTACAATTCTGATATTTCGATTGCTACTGAAAAAGGGATAAAAAAGGACTAGAATAAGGGTCCAAACAAAATTCCATCGACATGGCTAAAAAAATGCTTCAAATTCCAAGTATTAGCATAGACCAAATTGCTACTTGTACAAATCTTTCTTTAGAAGAAATCGAAAAACTTATAAACAATGAACTAGAATAACAAAAAATTCTAGTTTTTTATTTGCTATAAAAGCATAAAACATATTCTTTTTCTCATACTAAAAAAAGGTGAATGGCTATGCGTAAGATTCGTTTTTTAATTAAGTTTGGTATTTTTATGTTTGTTTCTTTTGTTATTGTAATGATAGGTTTGTATACCTATGCTTATTTCAGTCCAAAACTTGAACTAACAAGTATAGGGCAAATGTATATTTATGATAAAGATTCGCAACTTGTTTATCAGGGAAGTGGAAGTAGTGAGTGGGTGAATTTGGAAGATATTTCTCCTTACTTAATTAATGCTGTAATTAATGTTGAAGATAAAAATTTCTACAAACACCAAGGATTTGATTATTTACGAATTGCAAAAGCCATGATGTTAAATATCAAAAATAAGACTATTGTGCAAGGTGCTAGTACGATAAGCCAGCAATATATCAAAAATATGTATTTGGATTTTGACCAAACATGGCGAAGAAAGATAGAAGAAGCATTCTTAACTTTAGAACTTGAAGTACATTATGATAAGGATGAAATATTAGAAGGATATTTGAATACGATTAATTTTGGAGCAGGAAATTATGGCGTTTTAAATGCAAGTAAATATTATTTTAATAAAAATGCTAGTGATTTAACTTTAGAAGAGGCTTTAATGCTTGCTGGAATTCCTAAAAATCCTAGTAATTATAATCCTGTTAATCATTACGATAAATGTATTGAAAGAGCAAAGATAGTGGC
>CAMYTM010000013.1 GCA_947297555.1 uncultured Mycoplasmatota bacterium
GAACACCATTTGTTAATGGTGCTAAGGTGGTTTGCAATGTAGAAAAACATGGTAAAAATAAAAAAATTGTTGTTTTCAAATATAAACCTAAAAAGAAATATCGTAATAAACAAGGACATAGACAACCTTATACTAAATTAGTTGTTAAAAAAATTGAAGTTAAGTAATTATGATTAAAGTGAAAATCGAAAAAAAGGAAAATCAAATAGAGTGTATTAAAATAAGTGGACATTCTGGATATGCAGAGTCTGGCTATGATATAGTTTGTAGTGCGGTTTCTAGTGTTGTGACAACATCTATAAATGCAATTGTTTCTTTTAAAGAGACAATTAAAGTAGAAGATGATGGGAATGTATTAGAAATACGTATTTTAGAATATGATGACATAACCAATAAACTCATACACAACATGATAAATCTATTAAAAGAAATTGAAAAACAATACAAAGAAAATATTAAAGTGGAAGGAGAATAGCGAATGTTAAAGTTTGTGTTTAATTTACAACGTTTTGCTCATATTAAAGCACAAGGTTCTACAAAAAACGGACGTGATAGTGCAGGTAGACGTTTAGGTGCTAAAGCAAGCGATGGTGAATTTGTAAGCGCAGGTTCTATTTTATACCGCCAAAGAGGAACTAAAATTTATCCTGGTACGAATGTTGGCATGGGAAAAGACCATACTTTATTTGCAAAAATAGATGGCGTTGTTAAATTCGAAAGATTAGGAAGAGATAAAAAGAAAGTAAGCGTATACGAAAAGTAGGCGCTTTTTTTTGACTTAGATTTAGAGATTTGTTATTATAACTAACACGGAGTTTTGAGGGGAGAGGATTTTAAATGCTAGCAATGAATATTGATGTAAATAAAGCGGTAGAAAAGACACTAGAAATAGCAAAAATGGAAATAGAAGTAAAGGATAAGTTTGCTAAATATGCACCAATTTATATGGCGCCAACTGGAAATGTAAAAAGTACAATAGAATTGTATAAAAACAGAATGGCTAAAATAGACCATGCTTTAGTTGTAGGGGCACAAGGTGCTTTTGCCTATGAATTAGCATTACAATGTGAAACTAAGAAAATCGACTGCTTTGATAAAAATATATTACAATATATGTTTTTTGCGCTCTATGATACGGCGATTAAGACTTGTGAGTTTAAAGAATTTATTCGAAATTTTACATCAATAACTAGGATGTCTGGAAGAGTACAACAAGTAGAGAATATGCTAAGCGAATGGTTATTTTTCGATTTAGTAGAAAATATGAAAGGCATAGAGAAGGAATATTGGTCTAAATTATATAAAAAAGTAGAAATAAAAAGTTTAATAGGAAGTAATCTTTTTAGAATGCATTATCCGCTCAATTTTGAATATTTGCAAAAATATTCTTCAGTATATAATGAAAAAACATATTACCAATTACAAAAATTATTATTAACAGAACAATTAGAAATAAATTATCATATATGTGAAATTGATGAATTACATAAAGAATTTCCAAAGAATAATTATAATTTAGTTATGTTTGATAATGTTTTACAATATTACAAATCCATTCCAGTGTTAGATAATGTAACAATGATTAATAAATACATTAAAGAAAAGTGGTTACCGCTTTTGAAAGAAAATGGTCAAATACAGTTAGGATATGGTTTTGAAGTAGTAGGGGAATCTGTAAAACAGATTTTAAATAGTGCAGAAAATAGTTTTTCTAATGATTTATACGATTTAATGAAAAAATCTCTTGTAACTCGTGATATTAAAGAAGGTTTTATTGCAAATATTGTACAAAAATATTATTTGGAAAATAATCAAGAGAAGCATTTTCAATTAGATTTTATACCAGCAGTAGAAGAAAATGATGGACATAATGATTCTGAAAATGTAATTTTGACCTATAAGAAATAGAATTTGTTTGTATTTAGAAAGCCTACATTCAAATAGACTTTTCTATTACAATTTGATAAAATGATAAAGAGGTGTATGAAATGCGATACAATGTTGTAAAGGGTGCAAAATATATAATCGAAGATAGTGAACACGTTATCAAAAAACCAGAAACGCATAAAAATAAATGGCATATGGTATTTGGTAATAACAATCCAATTTGTTTAGAACTTGGTATGGTAAGAGGAATCTTTATCATAGAGATGGCGAAAGCAAATCCTAATAAAAATTTTATTGGACTTGAAATAGATGGTTCTCAAACGGCAACAGCCGTGAAAAACATTGGAACCAAAAAACTTAAGAATTTAAAAATTATCTGTGCAGACGCAAGTAATATTGCAGAGTATTTTGGGAAAGAGATAGACACCATTTATTTGACATTTTCAGAGCCATGGCCAAAAAACAAGATGAGAAAAAAAGATTTACTTCTATGAATTATTTAAAGTTATATGATCGTATTTTCAAGAAAAATAAACACATCATTCTAAAAACCGATAACAAAATTCTATTTTCATCTTCTTTAGAAAATTTAAGTAAATATTGGTATACATTCGAAAGAGTTAGTATGGACTTACATCATGATGAAAGAAAAATTCCCAATTTAATGACGGATTTTGAAGTACAATACTATAAAAATAATCGTCCTATTTATTATGTCGATGCAAGTTTTAGAGATTAGGAAGTATAAAATGCTTTCTTTTTCTATGTATAAAAAGAATCATTATTGAAAAAAGTGTTACCAAAGTTCCATTCTATCTAGAGTGGGCCAGAAGTAGATCTTTTTCCTCCAACCCTGAAGAGAATTTCATAAAAATATCGCTTTTTGGGTAACATAAGTGGTTATTATAAAAAGTGAAAATGATAATACAACTGATTCGACAAAATTAGGCGGAACTTCTACTACAAATTATCTTTTTTAAATGCTTTTTGACAAATTCGGAGTAAAATCTCTATTTTTTTCGGAATTGAAGATACAATAAAATAAGAAAGAGGGCTAAAAAATGATTGAAAGAGAGGTAGGAACCACTGTAAAAGAAATTGGAGCAGGAGGGATTATCTGTTTTTATGAAGAATTACTCCATATAGATGACAAACACTTTATTATCCCAATTTCAAATGTATTAAATGTCTCAAACACAAAAGAATTGCAACCAGAATAGAACTACTACTTAACAGTGATTTGACAAAACTCCTAAAAATTGGTAATATGATATCATCAAAAGGGGGATTAATATGGCAGAAGGAGAATTGTTTTCCATTGCTACATTAATATGGGATTATGCAAGTAAAGGCAAAGAAATTGACAAGGATTATGTAGAAAGAATAGTAGAAATTGTAAAAAATGCAAGGAACTTACAAAAATTAATCCAACATGTTCATTTTACCGATAGAGAAGATACCTTAGAAAGACTTGCCAGTTATGAAGCAGCGTGGAAAATGCTTCATGTAAATTTAAATAAAATGAAAACAGAAGAGACGTTACCATTTTCTAAAACCAATAGCGATTTTGAAAATAAGAGAATGGGCTATTATTTAGAAAATACCAAAGACCTTTTACACGCATTAGAACATGTTAGTCAATATAAAAAGTGCCTGGAAAAAGAAGAAGGAATGGAAACAAAGATACTAAATTTATCTTATCATCAACTGTTTAATAAGTGGGAACGTTTTCGAGAAAAACACAATACTTCCACAGTCTTAGTAGAAGTAACCAAATTATATTCTATGCACCATATTGCCATTCATAATGCCAACAGAAGTATAGCACCCTTTGAAAGACTTGCTGAGATAAAAGCCATAGAGTTTGAAGAAAATCTTGCGAATGTATTAGATTTGCCTTTCTTAATTGATTATACCTCCTTTAAAAAATTAGAAATGAGTTATCTTGCTCATTATTACTATAATGCTCCCACTATTTATTATTTAAATCAACATGGTATTTATAAAAGAGCAGAGAAAATTTTAGAAGAAGGACAAACCTTGGAATTTGAAGATAGATTAACGCTTGGTTTATCTATTACAAAAGAAGAACAGTCAAGTGCAAAAAAGGAATTAATCAAAATGCGTTCGAGGTTGGAAAAGAGGAATTAAAAATGCACAATACATTTATAAAAATGGCCCAAGAATTAGAAGAAAATATTTTGAATAACAAAATTAAAATGAAAACTAAAGAAGATTGGGATAAATTAAAAGGAATAGTTTGGAATTTAGGGGAACTTTATGGTGAAGAAGAACTAGAATCTCAAGGTATTATTGAAGATGAAGATAGAACCATTACGATAGAAAATTGTCAAAAATTTACTAAGTTAGTTTGGAAATTCATGAAACAAATGGAAGTAAAACACGAAAAAGACTTTTTAAAAGGTTTAGAATCTATCATGCACCATTTAAGATTTCTAGTTTTATATAATAGACTAGGTAATTATAGAAGAGAATTAGTGGAAGAATATGAGCAAGAATGTAAAAAATCTGGAAATATTCCTTATATAGAAATAGTAGATGATTTTGATAAAAGTCTTCCTATTAAGCGTATTAAAGAAAACGACTATCCTCATTTTATAGAATCCTATAATCAACAAAAAGAAATGCATAGAAATGGACGAATGGAGCAAATATTTGATTATAACCAAGATGTAATCAATTTACAAAATGAAATTATAATGGGAAAATTAAGAATAGAAAATATAACACAATGGAATATTTTTAAAACTTTTGTTCATAATTTTTTAGAAAGTTATCGTGCTTCCTTTGCTGACTTAGAAAAAATCAATCATATTGTTTTTCGCACTGATCGAAGTTCGTTTTTAGATTTAATCCAAAAATGTATTGAAAATATAGAAGAGAAATATAATGGACTGGTTTCAAAAGAAGATGTTCCCACGTTATTTGATTTTATACAAGTACTATGTCATCATTATGTCCTTAGTGAAAAATTAAAGGATATTGAGACCAATATAAATAAAGCCCCAAAATTTACAGGAAAGAATTTAGAAGAAGGAAAAGTTGTAGCCAATAATAAAGGAACACTAGTTTGTATTGATAAAAAAACAGAAGAAGAATACGAGAAACTAGAAAGCGAAATTGAAAAAATATCTGCAAAATATAATGAGGCTCAAGAATTTATATTTGGGATGAATTTATATGAATCAGCAGAAAATAAACGAGCAATATAACATTTACTCGTTTTTCTTTGACAAAATCGGCAACCTTACTTAAAATAAAAACACGGGAAAAAGGAGAAGCAACATGGGACAAAACTATTGTGAAGAAGTCAAAAACTTAATTTTAGAATATAAAAACCAAAATAGAAATATAGATCAAGAATACATTAGAAAAATATTAGAAATAGTAATTGTTAGTGAAACATTACAGGAAGTATTAGAAAGTCACTGTATTAATAACGATTCAAAACAAAAGCAATATGTAATGACTTATAGTTCTGTATTTAAAGAAATTACTTTATATCCTCATAATATAGAAAACAATTACAATAATAATCCTAGCATACAAACTATTCAATCTAATAATTTAGAAGCAGAATATGTGAAGTTTTTATATTTAAATAGAATTCTTTTTCATGAACTCAATCATGCCTATTATGTGAATCGAATGAATCAGCAGAAAAATCAAATAGATAATTTAGAAACTAGAATGTTATTTTTTGAATTTCAGTATTCAGGACTGACGCTAGAGCAAATCAATCATATGAACAAATGGAAATATGAAAAATGGCTTTGGGCAGTAAAACGCTATAATAAAACCTATTATAAAAATATTCAAAATTCATTAAAAGAAAGATTAGCAAACCTTTATTCTTACCAAGTTTCTAGAAAAATCGCTGATTTATTAAACTTGCCCCAAATTAGTATGTGGGAACACTTGCAAGAACTAAAATTATATACGAGAGCAAATGCCGGTAAATCTCCAACACTTTCATATTTAAAAAAGATATGTTCTCTAAAAGAATTTCGCGAATTACAAAAACAAATAGAGATGTCTTCCTTATCTTTAGAAACCCGTTTAAAATACGGGTTAGAAATTACACCATTAGAATTTGAACAAATTTTGATTCAAAAAAAGGAATTAGAAAGAAAATTAAAAATGTTTTAGATAGATGAATTTGAGTTTTTATATTGAGCATGATAAAATAGGAGTACTAAGAAGGTGTTTACTATGTTTGTAGATGAAACGATAATAAAAGTAGTAGCAGGAAAAGGAGGCGATGGTTGTACCTCTTTTCGACGTGAAAAATATATTCCAATGGGAGGACCTGATGGTGGAAATGGTGGAAAAGGAGGAGACATCATTTTCGAAGTAGACAAAGGGTTAAAAACACTTGTAGATTTACGTTATAAAAAAATTATCAAGGCCGATAAAGGAGTAAACGGAAAAGGAAGTACTAGAAATGGTGCAAATGCAAGCGATATTATTATTGCAGTGCCAGAAGGTACAACTATATATGATGCTGTTACTAATTTAATTTTGGCAGATTTAACCAAAGATAAAGAAACCTTTATTGTCGCTCATGGTGGACGTGGTGGACGTGGAAATAAGGCATTTGCCACCCATAGCGAACCTGCTCCTAAATTTAGTGAATTAGGTTGTCCTGGAGAAGAAAAGTTGATTAAATGTGAATTAAAAGTAATGGCAGATGTTGGATTGATTGGAATGCCAAGTGTTGGAAAAAGTACAATTCTTAGTCTTATTAGTTCTGCTAAACCTAAAATTGGTGCCTATCACTTTACCACATTAAATCCAAACCTTGGTGTGATAAAATTACAAGACAATAGAAGTTTTGTAATGGCAGATTTACCAGGACTGATTGAAGGAGCAAGTGAAGGGGCAGGACTTGGACACAAATTTTTAAGACATGCTATGCGTACTAAAATTCTTGCTCATGTTATTGATATGGGTTCCTTTGAAGGAAGAAACCCAATTGAAGACTATGAAAAAATTAGAAAAGAAATTGATGCTTTTCATGACAAACTAAAAAATAAAAAAGAAATCGTGATTGCTAATAAAATGGATTTAGAAAATGCCTTAGAAAACTTAAAAGAATTTAAAAAAGTTTATCCTCATTTAGAAGTCTATCCTATAAGTGCACTTCATCAAGATGGATTTGATAACTTAATAAAAAGACTCGCTGATTTATTAGATACTTTAGAGGAAGAAGAAATCTATAATGAAGAAGATTATGAAAGTTACATTGTTTATAAATTTCAAAATGAACGACCATATACAATTAAAAACGATAATGGCATTTGGGTTTTGGAAGGAAAAGAAATAGAAGAGTTATTTAAAATGACAAGATTTACAGAAGATGAAGCGGTTTTACGCTTTGCTAGAAAATTAAAAGGAATTGGGGTAGAAGAAGAGTTAGAACGCCTTGGCGCCAAAAGAGGAGATACGGTTCAAATTCTAGATTATATGTTCGAATTTAAAGAATAAGGAGGATTAATGAGTACAGTTGGTTATTTATTAAGTTTACAAGATAAACACACCTTTTATGCAAATAGCCTAAGTGATTTAGAAACACTTTTAGACGGATTTGATTATCTAGAAAATTCTGTTGTTGAACAAGAATTTACGAATAAACTTGGATTTACCAAAGAACAATTTCTTGTCCAATTAAACGCTGATTTAGAACGTGTTTCAGAAAGTGAAATTGTAAAACTCGCTGATATCATAGAAAATATAAATTATATAAGAACTAATAAATTAGTAGATTGTATCAGAAAGGCTATTTATTATTATGGCGTTCGTAATCCTAAATTTGAAGTACAAAAATATTTTAGAACTTTTGTTTTAGGAGCAATAGGGGATATGAAAAATGATTTACATTCAGAAGTAGTAACCTCATTTGAAAAAGATTGTGATGACAAATATACTTTGGCAGAAATATATGAAGAATACACAGAGCCACAAGACTCACATTATCTTCGTATCTTTCAAAAAAATTTTAAAAAACAGAAAGAAAACAGGATATTTGAGATACTTAGAACCCTGTATCATGAACAATTTCATATGTTAGTAGATGAAATGCAAATAAATCCTAATTGTTTTAAATTAGACATATTGGATTATCAAAGATTAGAAACCTTTCGTACAATTACTTTAGATGAAAATTTTGACAAACAAAATTACGTATATTTTCATGAAGAAGCAGAAGCAGAGATTTTTAGCACACAAAGAGCAATTGCCAAAATAAAAGAATTAAATCCAAGTTTTTCCTTTTCAAAAATTCAAAGTCTAAAGGATTCTTCGCTTTTATGGGCTACGGAAAGCCAATTTGAGAATACTTTTAAAATAAGTTTTTTTAAAAGAGTTGAGCAAAAAAAGTTTATAGAAAACCAACTTGATAATTTACTTCCTATGTATCCTGAACAAATTTATGGAATGCTGTCAAAAGTATATGATGAAACAGGACATAGAAAAACATTTAAAACTCTAGTTTCTGATTTTCAAAAAGTTCAAAAGGAACATTCTAAAGAGCAGCGTGAAGAAATAGAAAATTTTTATACTACAATTTTATATGAAGCCTATTTAAATTGTAAGAAAGAAGCAAAAGAAGAATTAAAAAGAGAAGGTTTGTTTCCTTATGCCGTATATTGTTTGGGAAGTAAAATAGAGCAAATTGAAAAAGAAATAGAGAACTTAAAACAAAAAATGATAGTAAGTTTAGTAGGTACTTTGAAAAGGAATTATAAAAAATCTCTTTTTCTAAAAGAATTAAAACAATTAAAAAAAGAGTTAGAGGTACTAAATAAGGAGGAATCCATCGCTTATGGATTATGATTTATTGAAAAAACAATATAGTGTAATAAAAGAGCCGATGACAAAAAAGGAAAAGAAACTTCTTTTTCAAATTATACTAAATAAAGAGGAAATTACACAAGTGGAAGTATGCCTTTATGGTGAAATATTAGAAGAAAAAGAGGAAGAAAAGAAAGACTCAAAGAATTAAATTTAATGTATCTCCAATGCGAAAAGAAAGACTTGTATTTTTAGGTAATTCCAAAACACTTGTTTTTTTTATGTCATGATTTATTTTAATAATTTTATTTTTAGAAACGTTTGGTTCTAAAAAAATAATTTCACTTTTCTCATTTAATCCAATAACATCAATTTCTTCTTTCATAAAAAAAGTATGAATAGAATTGCACTTAGGAAAAAGAAGTCCATACTGAATATTTGTTTTTCCCATAAATCCCATAAGTCGATCAGTAAAACTCTTTGCAACATAAATATCTAATAAAGTGTTATTCATTTTTAATTTCAAAAGTATCACCTACTATAATCATATCATATTCATGTAAAGAAAATATCTAAAATGATAGAATTCTTTAAAGTATCGTTTTATAATAAGGATAAAGAGGTAAGGTATGAAAAGAAGAAAGAAAAAATTAAAAAAATCAGTGAGTGTTTTCGTAGTTTTTCTACTTATTGTAGTAGGAATAGGTATTATGTTTCCAAAAATAAATAAGAAATTAGAAAAGAAAGAATTGCCTATTATACAGTATCAAAAAGAACTTACAACTCTACTTGGTGAAGAAATAGACTTACTAAAAAATGTAACAGCCCTAGATTATAACGAGGAAAATGTAAATGTTTCAGTGGAAGGAACTTACAATTTTCAAAAAGAAGGAGAATACCACTTATTTTATGTGGCCAAAGATAAAGAAGGAAATGAAAAAAAGGAATCCTTTACGC
>CAMYTM010000014.1 GCA_947297555.1 uncultured Mycoplasmatota bacterium
GTCCATACAACTTTAGTGTATAGTGGAAATTTTATTTATCAATAAGTAAAAATATGTGAATTTTTATTTTAAAATATATTATTGAGATTCACATATTTTATCATTTATTGATTATAAATTTCCACAAGTGCTAACGGCACTCCTTCATTTAAGATATGTAAAAAATCTTGATTAATTTTAATTTTTGAAATATCAACATTTAACTTAAAAATATATTGTTATAATATTTCAAAAAACTGAATTGTTAAAACAAAATGTAATAATAAAATATATATAAGTATTTTATTTTGCTATAATGTTATTAAGAGAAAGAAGAGAAGTATGCAAAGTTTATTTATTATTCATAGTTTTAACGGTAACACAAAGAATTCATTTGGACCATATTTAGTAAAAGAATGTACATCTTTAGGATTAAATGTGATATTTCCAGATTTTCCAACAGGTGAGAATGCTAATTACCATGAGTGGAGTAAAATATTAGATCAATATATATTTAATGGAACATTGAATAGTGATTCTATTATAATTGCCCATAGTCTAGGAGCACATTTTATTCCAAAATACATTGCTGAAAAAAATGTTAAAATTAAAGTATATATAAGTTGTGCAGGGTTTATAAATAACACTCATAAAGAAAATGCTTTTGATAAGATAATGGATGAGTTTCTTCCAACAGAATTACAAATTGAAAAGGATATTTTACTAATGAAGTATAGATATGCTGTTTATAGTGATAATGATCCTATAAGTTCTTTAAAAGAGTTAGAATATTATGCTGAAAAATTTAAAGCGAAAAAAATATTTATTCCCGATATAGGTCATTTAGGACCAAAATCAGGAATTAAAGAATTGCCAGAAGTTTTAGAAATTATAAAGAAACATGTATTAAAGTAAAAAGTTGTAGATAACTACCTCAATGGCACCATGAAGTATTGAAATGGCTTCGAAAAATTCGAAATAAGAATATAACTGAAATTATGGGGTATCCAGATAACTTAAAATTAAATTCTTCTATGACTTTATTTGATGCCATTGAAAATCATTCTATTTTCGAACAAGTTCTAGAAAGATTTTATGGTGGAGAAAGAGACAAAAAAACTTTAGAACTCTTAAAGAAAAGAAATCTATAAAAAATAGAAAAGAGAAGTTTTATGGATATGTATGAAAAGTTGTTAAAAAATCAAAATTATTTAGAAATTGTGAAAAAAATTGAGAGTTTTCGTTTTATTACAGATGGTAAATGGGATTGGGAACATGGTCTTGGTCATTTTAAAAGAGTTGCAAATTATGTTAAAATTATTTTGGAGCAACTTCACGCAAATAAAAGAACCATAGAGTTAGGAATGTTAGCAGGACTTTTACATGATATTGGTCTTTCAAAAGGAGATAAACAAAATCATGCGGTAGAAAGTAGTCAAATTTTTAGTCGTTACTTACAAGATTTTTTGATTACTCCAAAGGAATTAGAAGAAATGCAACAAGCAATATTTGATCATTCCAACGGAATAAAAATAAAATCTTTAATAGGAATGGCTTTATTACTCGCGGATAAGTTAGATGTAACGTATCATAGAGTAGAAAACTCTAGTATTCATGATAATATTAATAAAGAGATAGCCAAAATTAGAAAAGTAGATATTAGCATCAATGACACAGAACTAATAATTCATTATAAAACCGATAAAACATTTGATTTATCTGTTTTAAAAAACTGGCCAAAAGCCATTACGATTCCAAACAAAGTTTCTAAGTATTTAAATAAAGATTTTATTTTTTTAATTAATGAAAATTCTGTAGATATTTTAGATTTTTTTAAAGAAAATTAATATTGACATTATTTTAAAAAATACATAAAATATACCTTTGTTAGGGAGAAAAAAATTATGAATATATTTGAATATCCTCATATAAAAGATGCAACAAAGGCTGTTTTAAGAGATTTGCAATATAAAAAAAAATCATGTGTTATTGCTGCTATGGGAATAGGAAAATCTGCCATTGCTATTAATGCAATGCTTGTTTATTCTAATGAAAGTATTCTTTTTTGTGCTCCTACTCATTTGATTTTAGAGCAAATGCAAGATTATTTAAAAAATATGGGGTATGATGTAGAACATGATTTTAAAAATTTACAATTTTATACTTACGCAAGTTTACATTCTTTAATCAAAAAAGGAAATATTCCAGAATTTAATTTGCTTATTTGTGATGAATTTCATGCTATTGCCAAAAGAAAACAATATGATTCTATAAAACTGTTGTTTACTTCTGAAAAGAATAAAAGATATTTAGGTTTATCGGCTACTCCTATTTTGCAATGGGAATATGAAATATTTTATAATGAAAAAGATAAACTATTTAAAAAACGAGTGAATATGGCTAGTGTTTTATATGATGATAGTATTTCTTATTATTATTCAATAGAAGATGCTTTTATCAATGATTTGTTTCGTTTACCTATTTATAATGAATTTTTTGTTGTATCTGAAAATACAAAAACAGAAGCATACAAAATTTTAAAACAGGCAAGGGTAGAAAATATTACAGAAGAGATGATAGAATCTTTAGCAAAATATTTAGATAATGAGGCTTCTTTTGTTTCGATTTTAAAAAAATATTTGGAAATTAAAAATACTAAGATTTTATTTTATTGTCGAGATTTTAAAGATTTATTGGGAAAAGAGTTACTTTTAAAACAATTATTCCCTACATTATCTCTTTATAAAACTTCATGTAGATTGTCGAAAAATGAAAATAGAGAAAATGTTTCAGAGTTTCGAAATAATGAATTTGTAGGAGAAAATAGTAAGGTATTATTGTCAATTCGTCAGGTTACAGAAGGATTTCATACTGATGGTGCGATGCAAATTGTTTTTAGTAATAAAACAAAAGCCTATCGAGATTTTTTACAAAAATTTGGTGGAGGCTGCTCTATTGGAAATCCAGTATCTGTGAAAATACTTGACTTAGGTGGTAATTTAACTCGAATTTGTTCTCTTGACTTTTTAAATTATAGAAAGAATATAGAGCAAAAAGAGAAGGATTCATTTAAAAGTGAGATATTTGCTAAAATGAAAGTTGGAGGCAATATTGTGGATTTAAATAAAACTATTCATCAAATTTGTGAAAATGTTTTTGTTAGTAAAAGAGAAAAAACAGATTTTTATTATGAAAAAATTCTTTCTAACTATGGTACTTTAAAAAATCCTGAAGAAAAATATAAAGATGGTACTTATTTAAAAGATTGGTATAAAGAAATGATGTCTATTGCTCATTATGAACTTTGTTTATTAAAAGAGAATGCTAATTATAAAATTTCAGAAGAAAATATGTATATCATTGAAACACTTGCTTATATTGAAAATTATAAAACAAAAAAGCGTACACTGACAGAAGAAGAAAAAAGAAATATATATTTTGAGCAAGCAATAAAGTATCAAAATCTCTTACCCAAAAATGAAGAATATCGTTTTACAGATGGAACATATATGGCTTCTTGGTATCAAAAAGAAAAGAAAAAAGTGCAATCTTTATTAAATAGAATGAATAAAGAGACAAATTATTTTTTATCAGAAAAAAACTTTAAACTTATTTTATGGATACATACTTTGAATGTGGATTTAAAAAACATTTGGCTACAAAACTGGCTTGGTTCTCAATGGGAAATAACAGAAAGTGAAAAGTATCGTCGTTGGGAAAAGTTTTCAGACGAAGTAGTAAAAGACCCTACATTATTAAAAACAAAAAAATTATGTGAATCTATAGATGCTTTTTATTCACTTGAAGAATATTGTAAAGGAAATGAAGAGAGAACAATAAAAATTGCAGAACAGAACTATTCTTTTGCTATGTTAGAATTGGATAGTATTCAAAGACATATATTAAAGAAAAAGTGATAAACGGAAAAAAAGTCAATTATAAAAAATTTGACTTTCTTTTTATTTATGATAAAATGGTTTCTACTTGGCCTAGAAAGAGGAAAAAAATGAACAAAATACAATTAGTAAGTCGCATAGCAGGATTGGGAGTAGCCACGATGCTAAATTATAATGAAGGAAAATTGGAAGAAATCGATGCAATATCTTCTGTTGTATCAGAAGAAACTTTTGAAGAAAAGGAAAGTTATTCTTTAGAAGAAATAGATTTAGTAAGTGTTAGTGATGCCATGGGGAATATGGAGTATTATTTTGTAGAGGAAAATAAGGAAAATTCAGAATACCAAGCCATTAGTAATATAGAAATTTCTTATGCTTCTACGATACCAGATTTAAGAGAAACCGATAGTTACTGGGTTCCAGACGCAACAAAGACTGTATCTTTAATTAATGCTAAAGATTTTTTAATTAGCCATGGGTTTGACACTACAAAAACATATACAAAAGAGGAGTTAGAATCTTTACAAGACACATTTAATAGTTTTTTATTTGATCCTTACTTATGGGTAGAAGACGAAGTTTTTTATCTTGAAAATTTATTTATGATTGGGACTGAAGATTGCATCGCTATGTATGATAGAAATTTTTATCTATCTTTAATTGAAAATGTAGATGGAGAAGATAGAACGGTTGTTTATTATTATGATTTAACTAATTTTAAAAAGGCTTTGAAATGCCATTATGGAATTACTTTAAAGCAAGAAAAAGCATTAAGAGAAAATAATGACTATTCTTATCTCGATAGTTTTATAATGGAAAAAGAAACTTCTTTGTACTTAGGAACAGAAGAAAATAACAATTTTTATATTTATGATTTATCTTATTTTTTAACAGAAAGTCAAATAGAGAGAGGATATCTTTATAAATTTGAAGTAGAGGAAATTATAGAAACACTAAATCCAAAAGAAACTCAAATAATTTTGGCCTTAAAGGATAAAAAAATTATGATATAATAGATTATGGGTGAACATAATGGAAAAAGTAGCAGTTATTTCCGATGTACATGGGAATTTGGAGGCTTTAAAAGCAGTGCTTTTGGATATTGAAGCAAGAAAAATTACAAAAATTGTTTGTTTAGGTGATGTTATTGGAAAAGGGATACATCCTCATGAGTGTATACAATTAGTGCAAAAATATTGTTTTGTATCTTTAATGGGAAATTACTGTTATAGTATCCTTAATGACGAATTAGTTAAGAATCAAGAGAAAGAAAAAATTTTATGGTGCAAAAATAAATTAACAGAAGAGGACATTGAGTACATTCGAAAAATGCCTTACTGTTATGAAATGTATATAAGTGGAAGACTTGTTCGCTTTTTTCATGCAACACCAGATAATATTTATAAAATAGTAGGAGATATGGATAAAATCGATGCACATTATAACTTGTTTTTGCCAAGTAAAAATACCATTTCTATTGATGTAGCAGATGTTACAGTGTATGGGCATATTCATATGCAGTATTTGAAAAGAATGTATAATAGGACCATTTTAAATTCAGGTTCTGTAGGGAATTCTATTGATGTTATTAGAAATAAAGAAAAAGATGGAAATGTAAAAAATACAACAGTTGCCAATTATCTTATTTTAAGTGGTAATCTCCATTCTAAAGATATAGAAGATTCGTTTTCTTATGAATTTGTAAGTATTTCTTATGATATCGAAAAAGAACTAGAAATGAATGTTGAAAACGTGGAACAAGAAAAATATGAGAGTGAGATAAAGAATGGTTGTTATCGAAATATGGATATGGTGTATAAAATGTTTGAATTAAATGGAATTGATCGAAATCAAATATAGTGTTTACTTAGAAAGAAAGTGAAACAATGAGTAAGAAAAAATGTATAATGCTTGTGTTTTTTATTTTCATTTTTTTCATTTTACTTAAAGGACTTTATATGTTTAATGTTATTCCTCATAAATCTTTTGATAATACTTACTTTGGAATTGAAACTTATAAAAGTGATAAAGATAAAGACAATGATGGAATAGATGATCAAACAGATATTTTAAATGGAGTCAGAGAATATATAAGTACAAATCCTAAATACCAAAGTAAATATTATGATACTGGTTATTCTAACGATTATTATGGGGTTTGTACAGAAGTAGTTGCTTTTGGA
Organism: uncultured Mycoplasmatota bacterium; assembly: GCA_947297555.1. GTDB lineage: Bacteria > Bacillota_I > Bacilli_A > RF39 > UBA660 > MGBC108787. The sequence continues at coordinate 6,059 of CAMYTM010000014.1, forward strand.
TTACTAAACGCTGGTTATGATTTGATGGAACTTGTGAATCAAGATATATTAGAAAATAGAAATCTGTATCCTATAGAACAAGTAGATAAAAAAATTGATTTTAGAAGAGTAAAAAATTTAGAAGTGTATTTTAAGCATCATAGTATTTCTTTAACAACAGAAATAAAAGATATTAAAGAGTGGCAAGGTGGAGATATTGTAATTTTTGAAAGTCACATTGGAATCGTTTCTGATAAAAGAAATAAAAGAGGTATTCCATTTGTTATTCATCATGCAAATCCTTATCAAATTCGTTACGAAGAAGATATATTAGAATATCGTAATGATATCGTAGGGCATTATAGGGTAAGTTAAAAGGTTTAAAAAATAGAGGTTTTGGTTTATGAAATATTACAATACTAAAGGAGAAATTATTGATATTATTTTTGGTGTATCAAAAAATCGTGGGACTTCCTCTGCAATTTATCAGTTAAAAGATGAACTTTATTTAAAATAATATTTTCAGTATACTTCTTATCGCTCTAGAATGGATTATACAATATTTAAAATTTTAAATGAAATTCATAGTCCTTTTACTAATCGAGTTTTAGAACTTTATTATGAAGTAGAAAATGTGAGTGATAAAAAGAAATGGATAGACAATCTTAATCATTTTTCACCAGATGCTTATAAGTTTATATATTTGCCAGAAAAATCTACAGATATCTTATTAGAATCCATTGATTATTTTCTTTATAATTTACAAAATTTATAAGATTTGATGGACGTATTTGCTGAATATAAAGTTATGGTAAGAGATTTGAAAAGAGAAAATACAATCTTTTTTGGGGATAAAATAGTATTGATTGATTTAGATAGTTGCAGGATTTCAGAAAGTGAGTATAAAGAAATACGAATTTGGAATCGAAATCAATTCCTCAATTTGTTTGTAGATTTATGTATGCATTGTAAAAGTTATTCTTCTCATTATGGAAAAGAAATAAATCAATTGTTTACATTTAATGAAGATTCATTGTGTATTACAAACGATGTTTCTAAACAACTCGTTAAATATAAAAGAGTAATTGATTATATTAAAAGATAAATAGCAGATAGGATAATACCGATTAGGCAATTAGAATTGACAAAAAATGGTGATTTATTGTATACTATCAATCTAAAAGTGGGGGTTTTTATGGATAATTTATATCAAGAAGCAAAACAAATTACTACTAGTATCATTAAACTATATACTACTCTTTCTCAATTAGTAAAGGAAGGAAAAACAAATACGCAAGAATATCAAGATTTATGTTTGGTTTTAAAATCGGCTACAGAGATTGAAAAAAATAAATATAAGATTTTGTTTCCTTGTCAAAATTATTTAGATGAAAATTATCATATTATACAGGAGCATAATAGTAAAAAAGAGGGATATTTTTTGCCTAGAACTGAAGAAGTTTTAAAAGCGGTTCGAATTCTTAATCAATTAGACAAACAAAAAAAGTATATGTTGGATGGGAATAAGGTAAATAGTTCATTTTCTATTCAAAATTATTTAGATGATGCTTTTCTTTTCGAGATAACTCAATATTTAAGAGAGGCTACTTTTGAGGAAAGAGAATTATTAATCGATTTTCAATTTTCTTTTCTTGCTATTTCTACCAAGTTAGATGAGGAAAATTTCGTTATTCCCAAGAGAAATACATCCATGTCAAACCAAGAACTTGAATTATCTGTAATGTATTTACTGCCTAAAGTACAGAAATTAGAAAATCAACTTTTGGAGTATTCTGATAAGGATGTAAATTCTGAAACTCTTTTGAGTATTTTATATACCAAAGCCTGTATTTCTTTATTGCCACCATTATACGAGGGTTTGCTTTTACAAGAATGGCAAAATACTTTGAATTTATATAATATCAGTAATTATTTTAAAGGAGTGCCTAGTATGAAAATGTATAAACTGTTACACTTAATATGTGAAGATAAAGCACTAGATAAATGGGAAAGAAGACATTAAAATTTTTTACGAAAAAAATTAAGTTTTAAAAAAATGTTTGGATACATTTTGAAAAAAGAAGAGAAGTATAAGGGAGATTTAAAGATTATTCTAAAAAGCATTTTGTGCTTTTTTTCTTTTTTTTTAAAACTATGATACAATAGAAATAGAAAAATGGGTGTGTTGTATGAAAAGTAGTAAAAAATTAATTAGTTTTACAGTTCCTTGTTATAATTCGATGGACTACATGGAACGATGTATAGAATCTTTGTTAGTTTTAAAAGATGATGCAGAAATCATCATTGTAAATGATGGCTCAACGGATAAAACAGGTTGTATTGCAGACAAATATGCCAAAAAATATCCCAATACCATAAAAGTAATTCATAAAGAAAATGGTGGACACGGAAGTGGTGTGAATGCGGGACTTAAAGTTGCCACTGGAGAATATTTTAAAGTAGTAGATAGTGATGATTGGTTAGATGAAGATGCTATGCTAGAACTTATGAATAAAATAAAAGAGAGAAGAGAAAAAAATGAAGTAGTTGATTTAATTGTATGTAATTATATTTACGATCATTTATATGAAAATAAACAAAAAGTGATGTCTTTTAAGAATATATTTCCAGAAAGTCAAAAATGTACATGGAATGATTTAGGACATTTTAAGAAAAGTCAATATATGATTATGCATTCTTTAATTTACAAAACAAGTGTTTTAAAGCAGAGTAAAATTCATTTGCCTGAGCACACATTTTATGTAGACAATATTGTTGCTTATCAGCCTCTTCCTTTTGTAAAAAGCATTTGTTATTATGATTTAGATTTGTATCATTATTTTATTGGTAGAGAAGACCAATCTGTAAATGAAAATGTGATGATTACAAGAGTGGATCAACAAATTAAAGTGACGAAACTTATTGCATCTTCTCTTGATTTAAATTGTGTAAAAGAAGTTTATCCAAAACTTTATACTTATCTACTTCGTATGCTCTCTATGATGATGACAATTTCTTCTATCTATCTTTTAATGAAAGGGGATAAAGAATCTTTAGATAAAAGAGAAGAGTTATGGGATTATGTAAAAAATCTTGATTCTGTAACGTATAAGAAATTAAAATATTTTAAATTGTCTGGTTTTACCTATTTGCCAACAAAAGTAGGAAGTTATATCACATTGAAAGGGTATAAAATAGCCCAAAAAATTTATAAATTTAATTAGGGGGATTATATATGCACGAACACAATCATCATGAAAATGAAAATATAAAATTAGCGTTTTTTTTGAATCTTGGATTCTCTATTTTTGAATTTATTGGGGGACTTCTTACGCATAGTGTGGCTATATTT
>CAMYTM010000015.1 GCA_947297555.1 uncultured Mycoplasmatota bacterium
TCTACAGACTTGCCTTCATTATATTTATCTAAATAAGCAAGCAAATTTTCTTTCGCATTAAAATCTTTTGGATACACTTGAATCATAAACGGAACGGCTTCATCTCCTAAATACGCAAGTGTCTGTGTTTTTAAATCTTTTCCTTCTTCTGTCGTTAAATCAAATGTTTCTCCAGTTAACACATTATATTTAGCATTGGTTTGTGCTTTGACAATCTTTGACTCTTTATTTACAGATATGACATAATCAATTAGTTTTTCTGTATAAGTTAATGCAGAAGATTGTACATAACTTGGAAAATCTTCCTTTAAACGTATGATTCCAACTACTTTTAAAGTCATTGTATCTTTATCTGTATAAAGTTTGTCCAAATTAGAATTTATCGTAAAGTAATCTCCAACCTTGACATAGTAGTTGTCATTTAAGACTAATTTTATTTCACTATTTAAAATATCTTCAAAACTGATATTCTCTTTTGTTTTATCAAGTCCTAAAGCCTCTAGAATATCTTCTGTCACATGGTTCTTACTATCCACAATTAATAAAAGTTCTTCTTTTTCCTTTGCTTCTCGACCCGCCAAAATGTCATATTTTTCTGCAATTACACTTTCTGAATCCGCATTCAAACTTTTTGGCACACTGCCCATATTATTTCCAATAGAAATCATTTTAACTGTTCCATCAACTTTATTAATTAAATTAAGTCCAGTATAACGAGTGTAAGAAATACCACTCACAATATTAGAATCTGCTTTTTCAATATATTCTACATACTCTTTTGTAATATTATTTTTATGGGTAAACGTCTCTTCCATTGTTTTATCTGGGATTACATAATCAACGTTTGGATAATCTTCATTCGTTGCTTTCATAGAGTTATGCATTTCATTCATAGTTTCCTCATCTAAATTCATAGCCTGGCTACTAATAATAATTGGCATCGAGGAAAGTGTATTTCTCTCAAAAATATCAATCTGGCGATCAAAACCATTTGATAAACTTAAAATAGAAGCAATACCAATAATTCCAATACTAGAAGCAAAAGCAGTAAGTATAGTACGACCTTTTTTTGTTTTTATATTATTTAAACTTAAATTTAACGCTGACAAAAACTTCATAGAAGTACGTTTAATCTTATACTCTTTATCATCATGTTCTTTTTCATTTATGGGATTAGAATCACTTAAAACCTCTCCATCTCGCATTTCAATAACACGATTGGCATAACTTTTAGCCAAATCTGGATTATGTGTTACCATAACAACTAATTTATCTTTGGCAATTTCTTTTATAAGTTCCATAATTTGAACACTCGTTTTAGTATCCAAAGCCCCTGTAGGTTCATCTGCTAAAATAATATCGGGATCATTAGCAAGAGCTCTTGCAATCGCAACACGTTGCATTTGTCCTCCTGATAATTGATTTGGTTTTTTATGAATATGATCCTTTAAACCAACACGTTCTAAAACTTCTTTGGCTTTATTATGACGTTTTCTTTTAGAAACACCACTTAAAGTCATTCCCATCTCCACATTCGTTAAAATACTAATATGTGGAATTAAATTATAACTTTGAAAAATAAAACCAATGCAGTTATTACGATAAGCATCCCAAGTTTGATCTTTAAACTTTTTTGTAGAATGATTGTTAATAATCAAATCTCCTGAATCGTATCGATCCAAACCACCCACGATATTTAAAAGAGTAGTTTTTCCACTTCCACTTGGACCTAAAATCGCAACAAATTCATTCTTACGAAACTTTAAATTTACACCCTTTAATGCCTGTTGTGTAAAATCTCCAGTTGTATAACTCTTTTTAATCTCTTTTAATTCTAACATTTGTCTCTCCTTTTTGACGACTAATACATATTTATGCCGATTGCCTTACATTATACACCCTATTTTTTTAGAATGCAAATTGCAAAAATAGAAAATCAACCTAGAAAAAAAAAGAATTAATGTTCCAACAAAAATAGGAAATTTCTTAAGCAAAATTTCAAAAAAACAAGTTTTTATAATTTTCACACTAAAAAATATAACTCAAAAAATTTTACTAAAACATTTAAATAATAATTTTACAGTTAAAAATAGACATGTTATAATTTATGTTATAAAAAGAGAGAGAGTTTGATAAATATGGAAGAAAGTTTAGTAAAAAAAATTGTAGAAGGAACTTTAATTGTTTTTTTTCTTTTACTTGCAATTGTGTTCTATTACGCATTTGATTTAGAAAATATTTTCTATGAAAAACAAGTCAAAACCATTAGCCAAGCAGATATAGAAGCAAATCGAGCACTAGATTATTCCGGCAAAAAGGCAGGAGAAGGAATAAAAAATATTTCTACAAAAGAAGAATGGGAAAATACTTACGTAACAGAATACATAACTGTAACTCCTGTAAATATTACAAAAACAAATGTTTATAGTCTTGCTAATTGGGCAGATCATTATACCAAACGTCGTACTGGTGGTGCTGGTAGAAAAAGACGCTCTGTGCAAACAGAATTATTTGATTACGACGACAATTATAGGCGCTATTACGTTATCGAATTAGAAGACGGAACAAACATACTTGCTCAAATGAATCGTGGAATTGCAAATAAAATTGCAAAAGGAGAAACAATAACTCTCCCTCTTGGCAAAAAAACTGGATTAACCAGTACTGCTAAAAAAATGCTTTCTGCTATAATAGAAGATAAAAATATTTCAGATACTTATGTTTTATACACCATTGATGATGAATGGTCAAAAAATAATGCTACAAAAATATTTGTTATAAAAATGGCAGTATCTACTATTTTATTCTTTACACTTTCAGTTAGTTTTTTAATGATAGTAGACAAATTTATATTCAAAGAAAATTAATTCTTAAAAAATCCTTTTAAGGATTTTTTATACTCAATGTAGGAAAATTTCTTAAAGTTTTCATTTAAACTATGAAATTCATATTTTTACTGTATCTTTGTTAAATAGAATTTAAATCAGTATATTAAAAACTTGAAATTACTAAAGGAAAAAATATAGGCAATTATTTTATTTAACTAATCACATTGATTAGTATAATTCATTTGATAATCCCCAATATAAATATCCCTATTACCCTCCAAAGTATTACAAACAACAATAGTTGCATCTTTTAATACAGATTTATAAATAATTGTTCCACCATCAAATAAAGCATCTTCTTTCTCCATACTGTTTGTAATACTTTCAATTGTTTGATTTAAAGATTGATTTACATTGGAAGCATACCATGTAAGAGAATATTTAGTTTTATTATAATCAATTAAATATATCTCTTTAATACTACTGCTTATATAGATTTTTTGTATTTCATTATAGTAATACTCATGAAATTGTATATCATTATGTATACTTGATTTTATTAGTTCAAAATCTAATTTTTCATGTGATGTATAATAAGGTCCTCCTTGTTCAAATTTAATATATTCCTCATTAACATTAGCATTTTTCAAAAATTCTTGTTGTCGTTCAACACGATTATCAATTAAACTTACTAAAACATAATCACTATTTTCACCTAAAGAAGAAAAAGAGGCTAAATTAGTTCTATCAACATTTTCATCGGTAAAGTAAGCATATACTTTGTTATGCGTTTCTTTTACAAGTTCATATCTATTATTATTATTATTATTATTATTTTCTTTATTTGTACATCCTGCCATGACTAAAATTATACCTATACAAACTAAAATTTCTATTATTTTCTTTTCCATAAACTCTCTACTTCCTAGGTATAGGATAACATATAAAGTAAGAAAGAAATAGAGATTAACTCATGACTTTACAGTATATATCTTTGACTACAAATTTAAATGACTTTTTTTAATTCTCGTATTTATTCAATCAAAAAAATAAAATTCATTATTAGAATCTATCCAATAATCTATAAAAATATAATTTTCTTTATTATCTTTACTATATAAAGCGTTTTATCTATTTATGATAAAAGACAAAATTAATAAAACTCCCTATTTTAGGGAGTTTATTTCATACTGGCGCCCGATGTAGGACTCGAACCTACGACCTAACGGTTAACAGCCGTGCGCTCTACCGACTGAGCTAATCGGGCAGTACATTTAGATTATATATTATATATATATCCAATGTCAACCAATTTATACCATTTTTTAATAAAAAATCATATAAAAATCTACTTCAATTCTAATTTTAAATTGGAAGGAAATAATTCATAATCACAATCGTTGATAACTTCCAAAATATTTTCTAAATCTGCATCACTATATTTAGGAAGACGCATATCTTCTGGAATAATCTTAGATACATCTTCAAACCTTCCATACTCTAAAGTAAGGTCTGAATCCCATGTATAATCTTCATCAAAATCAACAAAATTAGTCGTAAAAGTATTATGTATCAAATCATAATCAAATTGAATCACAAATTCCTCTTCTACACCATGACTTACAGTAGCATACATATATGTTTGCATTTCCAATTTTCGAACAGCCTTAGAAGAATTTTTCTCTACTTTTTTGCCATTTTTATCATAAAAGAACGTTTTCACAATAGATTTAGTTGATGTAATAATGGCGTTCTTCGCTTGGATCTACATTTGGTATATCTGTAATTAACCATAAAGATTCTTCTTTATATAAAGAAATCTCATCTATTTTAGAATTAATTTTATTATTGATATCATCCGCAGTATTAACAGTCCACTTTAATAGACCCTTTGTAAGATTTTTTAAATCCTCTTTAGAATAATTCTCGTCTTTTGCTTTAACCTCACTAGGATTTACTGCAACTATACAAAGTGCAAACATTAATGAACTCATTATTTTCTTTTTATTCATAATTATCCTCTTTTCAAAACGTATTGTACTAATGATATACAAAAAATGCAAGCATTTAACAATTTCTACTTACCATTGGAATAACTTTAGTAGACAAATCATTTAAAATCAAATGATTCGTTTTGTTCACAGTTTCCATATTACTTTCTTCTACTATTTTATCATCAATAAGTAAACTTTTTTTCATAGAACTTATGACTTCTTCCCAAGTCTTATTTAATTCTTCTATTTCTTCTTTTATTCCATATAACTTTTTTCTTAAAATACGATATTTTTGTCTTCTCATTTCGTCTTCCATTATAATCCCTTCGTCTCTATATTATTAAATGTATGAGAAACTTCCTTTGCTGTTCTACGATAATTATCTAAATTCTTCTCTAATACATATATATTATCATTATGCATTTTAGTTACAATTCTTTTTTTCTGCACCAAAACATCTACAAATTCTAAAAGTGCATTTTTATTTTCAGTTTCAAAAGAACTATTTAACTTTTCTATATCACTCTTAATTTCGTCAAAAGATAAATCTATATTGTTTTTATACATAGCAAGTTTCTTTATACTATCTTCCAATTGTATCTCATCTATCATATTTATCACCCAATAAAACCACTAATATCCGTTTCTTTTATTATTTCTAAATTCAATTTAGAAAGTTTATATTGAATATTTTTTTCAATTTCTTCTATTTGGCCAAATGTCTTCTTTAAATTTTCCTTTACTTTTTGTACATACTCTACTTCCCTTATTAATTTTTGCTTATGATTTTCTATAGTTTGTTTCTCTTTCGAACAGAAACTTAAATTCAAACTATTATAAGAAGAAATAATATTTTCTAATTTAACAATATAAGTATCTATACGATACAAAGTATCTTCTTTTAAATCTAAATTAAATTCTAACTTATTCCCAATTTTTTCATAACTTTCTACCATATATTTATATACATCTTTTATAGAAAGTATTTCATTTTGCATAGTATCTATTTTTATCTTCTCTTGAAGAACACTATCAAAAAATTTTTTTGCATGCTCATCTTCCCAATAAGAAGAAGCATTGTTTAATTCATTATAAAAATTCTGACAATCACTCTCATAATTATCTAGACTTTTAGAAATCCTATCTAAATATGTTTTTAAATGATTTACTTGTACTTGCATAAAATCACCTAATTTTCCCTAATATATAAAAAATACGAAAATCCGTATTTCCCATATATTAAGAAAAAATATAATTTTTTCTTAAATTAATTTCCTGCAAAAGCTTCTGCAACTGCTCCTTTAGTATTACCATATTGCTCAAGTGTATTATTAATTGCAGTTTTTGAATCATTTGTAATATTTTGAACAATATTATCAATATTATTTTTAATACTTTCAAGGGAATTTGCCAAATTATCTGCTTGAAAACCATAAGAATCTAAAAAACCACATTCACTAACTGCTTGTCTTGCTTCTGTTAAGGCAGATTTAGCATCATCCGCAATAACTGGAAGCTTAGATACTACTTGATCAGTCGTTTCTAAATCAATCCCTCTAACACCAGAAATATTTTCTAAAATTATACTTGTATCCATTTTCTTTTCAATAGGTGAAAAAGTTACAGGTGAATATGCAGATTCTGTATCACTTGCCCATCTTTGTGCTGCACTATTCATTGATGCCACAACACTTTCAAAAGTTGTATTGGAAGAAGCAATCAAATTATCAATAGTTGGCTTAAATCCTTCATTAAAAAAGCCTTGTGCTTGATTACAAGCCCATTTATCAGACATACCTCCTATAAATTCATTTTGCATCCTGTCTCCAATAACTCTTAATAAATGTTCATATCCTGCTTTTACTTTATTAATTGAAGCATACACAACATCTGGATTAAATCCTGTTAAAGCCATATTATTCACTTTCCTCTCTCTATGATAATTATCTTATCCGTTTTTATTATACCAATACACTATCAGTTATTACAATATTATTTACGCTATCTTTTACATCTTGATAGTAATTAATTCATTACATTAGTTTATCCAAGCGCTTAAATCCAAACTTATACTGGGAATTTGAATTTCAGATAAAATTTTATTCAATTCATTTATCGCTAATTCTTTATTAGTAGTTTCTAATAAATAGGCGCCAAATAATTCATCGGATAATTCAATAAATTCACTTTTTTCTAAAATATCTTTTAAATATCTATTATTTGTATCTATTAAAAAATTGAAAGTATCCTGTTGCTTTAAATAATGTATTTGAAAACGGCCCAAATTATCTTGAACTTCAATTATAGAGTTTTTTTCTGCTTCTCGCATAAAATCACTTAATATTTTAAGTTCCTTAGGCAAATCATCGGAATAATCTTTATTTTCGTTATAATTATTGATTATGTAATTAACATCTTTAAATAAAGAGGTAGGAGTTTTAAAATCATAATTATTATTTTCTTCAATGGTGAAAGAAGAAGTATTATCTTTTCCTTTTGTATACCATAAATGATAGTTACTATTTTTTAAATCCAAAAGTAATTTATTTAAACAAGGACTATTTTCTTCAGAATATCGAAATGATATATAAGGTAATTGACTTTTACTCATATGTCCTGAACAACAAGTATGAGTTTCTATTTTTTTATCAAAACAATTATTTAATAAATTTTCTAAATCTTTATTTCCCTCAGAAAATTCAAAGGCAGCACGAGAAAAATCTTTAATTGATTCAAATTGAATTGGTTGCCCATTGTTATAACTTTTGTTTTTTGTTTTATCTTTATCATCAATATCCTTTAAAATTGTATTTGTACTATTTGAAACATTTCCATTCTCCACTTCAATTTGCGCTTTAATGTATTCTGGTTTTAAATAAGTAATTCCATTTTTTTGATAAGTTAACGAACTAATATTTTCTACATTAGTAGGAATTTGAACAACCATAGCATAACCTACATTAGTACCTGTATAATTCTTATAAAAAGAAGAAAATTTTATATTTCGGAAAAACTTAGGAATTGCAAGAAAATCATCTTGCTTCGTAAAACTTATATTTAAATCTAAATCTATATTGTTATTAATACCTCCCGAAGAAGAATGACCTGTCAATTGCAAACCTTCTATTAAAATTTGATTTGCTGACGATAAATTTGGAGTCATATGAATTCCACTTAAAGTATCTTTTTTGTTAAAAAGATTTTCAATTTGTTTTCCTATTTCTAAATCAATTATACCCATTGAGTTCCAATCTTCAACTATGTCTTTTAGTGGTCCTTCTAGACCATCTGTAGATAATTCATAAATATCTGAATTTAACACTTCTATATTATCATTAATTTGTTGATTAATTTCTATACTTCTCACATTAGAGTTATTATTTCCTATCTTATTAAGCCCACTAATTGCTAAAGAAGGGGTATTCATAATTCCACCTGTAATAGCACCATATATAGCACTTTTAGAAGCATTCTTTGTAACTTCTTCCAAAAGAAACTCTTCTTTAAAAATACCAGTTCTCATTAATGCATCTACATATTCTTGTGTACCTTCTTCCACTCCTTCTTTTAACATAGCCTGAGCAAATGTTTTTAAACTAGTTACATTCACATCACTTAATCCTGGTATGGCTCCTAAATATTTTTCGAGTAATGCCTCACTCGCACCATTTAATACACCATACAAAACGGCTTTTTCTGTACTTTGTCCTTCTACTAACGCACTATGATAACTATTTCCCCCAGCACTCACCCCCATACTTACAGTTCCTACCATAGGAGAAAACGCCGCACTTAATACTATACTCGGAATCATATTTCCAATACTTTCGCTTATTTCAAAGTTATTATCAAGTAAACCATTATAATTTTTGTTACTTTGTAGTCCTTCTAAAATATACATTGTCTCATAGTCATTAACAGAATAAACATCACTTGTAGTAAACCAAGAAGTTAGCCCTTGTGCAAAACTCTCCATTCCACTTACTAGACCTTTTCCTGTTGTTTTCAAATGATTATTAATGGTATCTACTGGATTTTCTTCATTTTTTAAATTGTTTAAAAATGCTTGGGCTTTTGCTTCTCCATAGGTTTGATTAATAATAGATTCCATAGAAGATAAATAAGTATTTGCACTCTCTAAACCTTCTTTTTCATATAAATAATTATACATTTTTGCAAGATCTGGATTACTTTCAGAAGCATTCAATAAATTCGTAAGTTTCTCATAATTTTCCATATCCACTGTATAACCTAATGCTCCACTTGCACGCATTTTCTCTAAAGGAGAAGCATTCGCAAATTCTTTCGTACCAATACTCACTTCTTCATAAGTGTACTCTTGATAATCTTCTTCATTTAATAAAAATCTATATCTTGCCGTTTTCATTTCTTCTTCCGTAGCACGTATCGCACTTAAAAGTAAGGCTTCATCC
>CAMYTM010000016.1 GCA_947297555.1 uncultured Mycoplasmatota bacterium
AAAGGAATCCCTTGATGATTAGGGGTTTCTGTATTCATAAGACTTTCATTCTTATCACCAAATATATGACCCTTCGTAAATCCTCGATTAAATAAAACTTTTAATTTAGTTAATTCCTCCTCGCTAAAATTTAATGGTCTATTTTCATTATACGCATCTATTAAATTTCGATATAATCTAGTGACAAAACCAACATAACTAGGACTCTTCATTCTACCTTCTATTTTTAAAGAATAAATATTGGATTCCATAATTTCTTTAAAAGATTCTAATGTGCTAAACTCTTTTGGGCTTAGTAGATATTTTCCATTTGTTGGTACTTCGTGGTTATCTTCCATAAGAGTAAAAGGAAGACGACAAATACCTGCACAAGAACCACGATTTCCACTTCTATTCATAAGCAAACTACTAAATAAACATTGGCCAGAATAAGAACTACAAAGACCCCCATGAATGAAGGCTTCAATTTCCCTACCAGTATTCAATTGATTGATTTCGTCTAATGAAAGTTCCCTTGCAAGTACTACCCTTTTAACCCCAAGTTGTTCTAAAAATTTTAATTGTTCAAGGTTATGATTATGCATCTGCGTAGAGGCATGAATTTCTAAATTAGGAAAAATTTCTCGAACTTGCTTTATGAGACCCAAATCTTGCATAATAATAGCATCTACATTGTTTTTATGTAAAAAACGAATAGACTCTAAACACTCATCCAATTCTGTTTCATAAATCATAGTATTTACTGTTATATAAATTTTAACACCATATAAATGACAATAACGAATAGCTGATATAAGTTCTTCTTCATTAAAATTATCTGCATAGGCTCTTGCTCCAAATTTTTTTCCACCTAAATATACAGCATCACAACCATTGTGGATGGCTTGATATAAACTATCCATGTTTCCCACTGGGGATAGTAATTCTTTCTTCATAACATCACTTCTTTTTTTCATTATATCAAATTTTTGTAAGAAAAAAGAGAACTTACGCTCTCACATTATTTCTTTTTACTAGCCTCTGCTTCTTGTTTTTGTTTTTCCTTCGCATACTCATATCTTAAAGAATGATCATTGTAGGCCTTTCTTACTTCATGTTTTTCGTTAAATATTTGCCAATATTCAGCCTCTTTTTTATCTTTCATTTTTTCTAAAGGCTCTATTTTTTCCTTTTTTAAAGATTCTTCTAAAGCCTTTATTTGCTTTTCTATCTGTTCTAATATTTCGACACAATCTCTATATATATCGTACTGTTTTTGTGTAATTGTTAAATTAATAAAACGAATAGAGTCTTTTCTTCTAAATTTTTCTATGTATTTCATAGCCTTTATATAATTTTCTTCTTTCGATTTTGTATTTCTAATTTGCTGAATTTCATCCTCTATTAATTTACGTTGGTCTGTTATTTTAATATTATAATCAGAAATTTCTTGAGTTACATTTTTCAAAACTTCATCATATTCTTTTATCTTATTATCTAATTTTTCGATTTCTGAAAAATCTGGTTTACTATTTTGAGATGATTTGGCTTTTTTATCTCCTCTTCTCCATCCAAATATAGTTCCCTTATCATCAAATATAGTTTCCTTATCATCAAATATAGTTCCCATAGATTTTGCATTTGACAAATCATATTCTCTTCGTTGTTTAGGGTCAGATAAGGTAGCATAAGCAACACTTGCTTGCTTCATCTTTTCTTCTGCTTCTGGACTCGGATCAACATCAGGGTGATATTTTTTGGCTAAATCACGATAAGCCTTTTTTATTGTTCCTTCATTCGCATCGCTTGGAACTCCTAAAACTTTATAATAATCTTTTTCCACTGATTCTACTTATTCCTTATCTATATTCTTATCATACGATTCGTCTGCAACTTCGTAACGACGATTCTTAGATATAAAACTTAATAATCTTGTAGATCCCCAACCAATGAAAGCAAGTACAAAGAAATAAATAACACCAAAAATAGTAAACTTTGGTTCTGATTTCGTAACCAAACTAATAATCGATGCTCCAGCACTCATACTGGTTACAATTGTTAAACTATTAATCGATTTACTTGTTACATCACTTTTTAAACTAGAGAATAGTTTTTGCGCTGAACTCATATAGGTCTGTGTCATATCCCATAAATATTTAATGTAATCCAGAGTATCACGTAAAGTTTCAAAACGATAACCAGAAATGGCTAAAAATTCAGTTAGTTCAGCATCACTTTTGGCAATTTTCTCACGTGTAGAAATATACGTTCCCATTTGATTAATACGCCCATCAATTAAATTTACTGTTTTAGAATATCCTTCTAATTTACTACTAAATTTAACAATATCTGCTCCCTTGACTTTAGCATTTTCTTTCACATTATCAATTTTCTCCCAAATAATACGATGTAAATTCAAATAACGATGCAACTGTCCTTTAAATTCACGAATAAACACTTGCTCCTCAATATATTTTTCAATTTTTTCAAGAGATTGTTTCTTATTATTAATAAAGTAATATTTATCCCCTCTAACGACATCATAACGTTCATTAGTAAATTCAAAATATTTTTGTTTTTCAGTTCTAGATAAAAGATCCGCTATTTGTTCTTTTGTGGCTTTATCAAATACAATAAAATAAGGATAAACTGTTTCAATATTTGCAAGTTCTTTTGGAACTGGGGCCCCTAAACTAAAAAGATAACTAATGGCAGGAGATAATTTGTTTTCGTAGTAATCAGTTACTTTATCTAAATCTGCAAATAATGTATCTTCACTTACATTACGATTATTTAAACAAATTAATCCATCTTCATAAATTTTTACGGAAATATCATAAGCAGTCGTAAATTCTACAAATTCTTCTCCATCTACTCCATAATCAATTTTACCAATTGCTAGTGCTTTTCGATATTCTTGCAATTTCTCTGCATCTAATTTTAGTTGACTTTTAGCTTCTCTTAAAAAATCATAGATTTCTGTCAATTGTAACATGGTTCTTTGGAACCAGCCACCTATATATACATTGGTAATTTTCATACAAATTTCCTTCCTTTTAAATTTTTATACTAAAAAATGTAGAATCATCTGCTACAAATCCAAAGTTTTTATAACATGTATGAGCCGGAACTCTAAAATTTCTACTCCATAATTTTATTTCTTTACATTCATGATTTTTACATACTGTACGTACTACTTCTAACATTTTAGTAGCAATATGATGTTTGCGAAATTCTGGTTTTACACAAACATGATTTAAAATAGCGAATGTTCCCATCTCTTTAAACATAGTAGGAATAATCGCAATACGAGTATGTGCTATCACTTTTCCCTCATATTCCCCAATTACATATATTTGATTACGATCCAATCTATTTTCATTAAATAATTTAAGAGCCTCATCATAATCTGTATGTTCTTCAAATACTTCATTACATAAATCTACAATACCGCGTATTTTAGATGCATCTGCTAAAGAAAATTTCACAATGATATCCATATACATTCACTCCTTCTCTATTATAAATTGATTTTATCATAAAACATATTACACTTACAAATATTACAATTTTTTTGACAAATTATTGTCATACTATTTTTTTAACTGACTTTTTCCTGTTTTATAATCAATTTCTATTCCTTTTTGTACGTTATAAACAAAAACATGAAACTCTATACCTTCTCCGTTATCTTCAACAGAATAGGCTTCCATTTCCACGCCAGTCGCCACTAAATTTTCTCCCTCAAATATAGGAGTAACACGATACAATACATGATGATTAGTATTTTTTATATACTCTGCAACTTTATTTTCAAATTCAAGCATCCCCTTCGTATTCATTTGCCTTGTACAAGTAATTAGGTTTTGTTCATTTGCATTTTCTCCAGTTAATTGATATCCGATTAAGTGACAACGATTATATAAATATTTTCCATCAATATTATCGTATTTCACAGTATGCCATCCACTTGGCCTCACATTGCCGATACTTCCACGTTCTTCCGTAGGCATCAAGTCCTTTCCAAGATTTGCACTCGCAACACCACATCTACCAAGAGAATCAAATTCACTGTATTTTTCATAAGAGGTAGTGATATAATCTTCTGTTTCAAAAGAAGGCTTATTGTTATTAATAACAATTACATCCGTTCCATTATAGGTTGGTATCTCCTCTATATTATAAGAGGGAAAATTCAATTCTTTCTTATTTTCTTCATAAATACTATAACCCCCAATGCAAGTTAAAATAATTAACGTTGCCAGTAAACTTTTAGGACGTTGTTTTTTTCTTCTTTTTGACATTTATTAGACCTCCTCTAAATATTTAAAGATATTTCCTAAACTATCATGTATGACTAAATTGGCCAAAGTATCGTATGAAGTTTCTTCTTTGTTGAGTAAAACTAACTTTTTTCCTTTAAAATAACGAATTAATCCATTTGCAGGATAAACCATTAAACTTGTTCCTGCAACAATTAAAACTTCGGCCTTTTCTATTTTTTGAATTGCATCCTCAAGAGTTTTTTCATCTAATGGTTCTTCATAAAGAACCACATCTGGTTTTATAATTCCACCACAAGTACATTTAGGAATACCTTTACTTTCAAATATAAAATTTGCTTCATAAAAAGTATGACAATTGATACAATAGTTTCTTAAAATACTTCCATGCAATTCTAAAACATTTTTGCTCCCACACTTTTGATGAAGACCATCTATATTTTGGGTAATAATAACTTTTAATTTTCCACTTTGTTCTAATTCAACTAATTTTTTATGAGTAATATTCGGCTGATAGGACAAAACATTCATTTTTTCTTTATAAAATTCAAAAAATTCATCTGGATTTCTCATAAAAAAAGTATGACTTAAAATTTCTTCGGGCAAAAACTTGAACTTCTGATGATACAAACCATTTTTACCTCTAAAATCAGGAATACCAGATTCTGTTGAAACTCCTGCTCCTCCAAAAAAAACAATATTGTTACTATTAGAAATAATTTCTTTTAATTCTCTTATTTTATCGTTCATAATCTACCTATTTTCTACCTAAAATTATAACACAAAAAAATATAGATTTTACTCTATATTTTTACAAACATCTACCCATTCTTTATATTCAGACGCAAGTATCAGTTCTTCTAAACTTAATTTCACGGCACTATTATGGCTTCCGCAAGCGGGATACACAGTAGAAAATCGTTTCAAAGATTCATCTAAAAATACTAACACATTTTTTTGTACTCCAAATGGACAAACACCGCCTACTTTATGACCAATTTTTTCTTCAACTTCTAAAAATGGAATCATCTTGGCTTTTTCTTTAAACTGGTTTTTAAATTTTCCATTGTCAATTTTGCAATCTCCAGACATAACAATCAAAATAGGATTATCATTTACTAAGAATCCTAAAGATTTAGCAATTTCCTTTTCTTCACAATGTAATACTTCCGACGCATCCTTAACAGTTGCAGAAGAAGTTTCAAATTCTATAATATTATTTTCTAATCTATATTTTTGCAAATGTTCTTTTGCATGAATAAAAGCCATAATTTATTCTCCTTTCTACTCTAAACCAATAAAACAAGGTTCAACATTTAAATATAAAATTATTCTTATCCTACTTTAGAAATAAGAAATTATAAATTAACAACAATTCTTTCTTTTTTTATGATATAAATCTACTATCTCTTCAAAACGGTCCCCTTGCCAAACAAAATTCAAAGTAATTACACTTCCTAAACTATTTTCAAGTTTCAAACCATAAAAATTATTTTCAGTTTCTTTATAAAAGTTACTCATTTTTACTTTTTCTAAGTTTCCAAAATTTTCTAATAAATCCAATAGAATTTGTTCATAAAACATATGGCTAAATAGAGATGAAACTTCCATAAGCCAGTGTCTTTCATACCCTCTTTTGGGAACATAGATTTCTAAAGTACAAATTTCTTCTTTTCCTCTTTTAATAGAAGCAAACTCTAACTTTCCTAAAACAGGTATCGAATCTGTTAGTATGAGTTCTAATGTTTCCATGACAACCTTTGATTTATCTTTGATTATCTTGTTTATATTCTCTTTTTTCTTCATATTATTTTTTCCTTTTAATAATTCTTCTTATATTCTGTTCTTTATTTTCATAGATACTTTCCAATGAAGTATATCTTCCATTTAAATAAGGATTATTAAAATAAGCATTGCTTTGTAATTCAAATGATAAATTTATCAATTCACGCTTATAGGTTAAAAGTTTTTCTTTTTCTAATGTTACAGCAACTAACCTTTTTTTCTCTTCATATTTTTTCAACAATTCACTAAAGTATGTATATTCAAAATTCTTTCTATCTTTAAATGGAGGTTGAAATCTTACCATTTGCTCTTCACAAGGAACAATGAGTTCCTCGGTATATACTTTATTACCATTTTCGTCATAACATAATTGTGTCCCTTCCAAAAGTGATAAAGCATATGTTTTTAAGTTTTCATTCTTTTTTCCATATTTCTTAAATATTTTTCGTTTTTCTTTTTGAGAAAATACTAACCTGCTAACATTTTTAAAGAACGTTATCGGAAAATAAACAAAAACTACTAACTCTGGAACTAAATCGATTAAAATTAAACCTAATTTTAATATTAAGCCTATAATTTGAATTGAAAAATATATCGCTAGAAATACTAATCCTATTTGCAATATTGCTAATAAAATTCGTTTTATTTTTTGTTTCATAAAAATAATACCCTCTTTTTTGACGGGTTTTATTTTAACAAATGACTATTATTTTGTCAATTTATATGAATTTACTTATATCATCAATTTGAATCGCAAGATATGGAATATTTTTTTCTTTTTCTTTTAAAAATAATGAAAATGTATTATCAAAATAAAAATACCTTGGACTTTCATTATCTTTTAAAGAAACCTCTTGAACATCGATTCCTGCTTCACTTTTTTACTTTCCCACCTTTTTTATTTAATTCAAATTGAATTGTTTGTAAGGCTTTATCAATATAGTACTTTTTACCATTTGTAAAAGCAAACTTTCTATTTTCCAACTCTGTAAATTGCTTTTTCACTTTAAAATCTTTTTTAACATTGTGTATAAAAAATAATTTTCAGAATCGTAATTTTCCCAATGAAAATTCTCTATTATGTCATTAGTTTCATTAAACTTTTCTTTGATTGCTTTTGTAATTTTTTGTTTTAATTCTAAACTTGGGATTTCAACGACTTTGTAATAACTATTTTCATCTAATTCATTTTTAGTAAAAGTACTTTTGTTTAAATTGTCTACGATTTCTAACTCTTTTGAAAAAACAATATCTCCACCTGCTAATTCTTTTAAATCATTCCATACTAAATTAAACGTTCAACACCAAACTGCATTATTTGTTAGGGTTTCTTCTAAGGATAACACAACATTGGTATCTGTTAAATTTTACCTTTGATCTATTATCTTTTTAAATTACATAAAAATTAGAAAAGAATAAGATTACATTGATGTAAAATTTTTAGAATTTATACTAAATTTTCTTTTAAAAAACGACTAAGTGTACTATTTCCCTCTTCTGTTAAATGAATCCCATCTTTCCTAACATATTCGCTATGCTCTTGTAATACTTCATAGAAATTTAAAAATATTACGTTTTCGATTTTAGAAAGATTAAAACTTGTAGGTTCATACGTTAAAAGAATATAAATTTCATGTTCTTTACAAATTTCTACTATTTTTTTATATTCTGAAGTACTTAAATGTAGATTTTGATCAAACATAAAGACTACTTTATGATGTAGAGTATTCTCTTTTATAGCGTTCTCTAGTTCACTCTTTAACGTTTCATAATTCCATTTATTATTCGTATTAAATTTAGCAGTAGTAAACTCTTCTTGCATTGTAGAAAAAGCATTTAATAATAAATCATTTCCATAAAAACTAATTTTGTTTTTTTGACTGGTTTCATGTTCTCTAATAAATTCTTCTTTTTGCTGTTTCAATTTCTCAGTATAAACTTCTAGTACAGCATCATAAATGGCTTGAGTATAGGCTACTCTTCCTGCCCCAGTCAAATGAATACCATCAGCATAAAAATATTCGGTATGTCCTTTTGATAGAGCATTCCAGTCAATAATATGAACATTTTCATATTCTGAGGCAATCATGGCTAATTTATCATTAATATGGACATCTTCATCATTGGTAACATTTAACCAAAATACGTCATGATTTCCACATTTTTCGATAATTTCTTTTTTACAAGATTCAGTGCAATCTCCATTAGCACCTAAATTAATAATGATAGGCCCTTTTAATAAATTTTTGCCATTTAAATCTGTAAGTATTTCCCCCGCTTTCCATAAACTTCTAGATACTTTTGCATCAAAATAACCATTCGGAAATGCTTTATATAACTGATCGACCGCCCCAAGCATGACAGAATCTCCAACTCCAACAACAGGCAAATTGGCAACAATATTTTCTATTTGTTCTTCTCCTGCTTCTAAATCATGTAATAATTTTGTAAAATTCTCTTCTTCTTGTCTCAAATAATTTTCATATTCTACTTGTTTTTCTTGTAATTTCTTTTCATTTTCAGCGAGTTGTATTTCTAACTCTTGCATTTCTAAGGTATGATTTTCGCTTCTAATATATTTATAAACTCCATAAAAGGAAAAAGCAAATAATACCATACATAAAAAACAATTGAAAAAGGAAATATTCCTCTTTTGTTCTTTTTTTAAAGATAAACCAAGATGCAAAAGATAGGCACTTAAGAAAATTACTGGAAGCATAATAAAAATTTTTAAAACTGCATTTACATTTAAGTATTGAAAGAAAAAGATAATTGGATACTGTACTAAATAAATGCTATAACTAATTTTAGATAAAAAGGAAAGGATTTTAGATTTCTCACGTTCTTTTTTTGTAGTTGCTTTTATAGTGGCATATTCAATTAATCTACAACTGATAAGGCTAACACTAAGCATACTTAAAGCATAATAAATAGAGCTTGCTGGTACAAAGAACATAATAAATAGAAGGAAAACGAAATACATCTGACTTATTTTCTTCTTATTCTTTTTTAACTCTTTTCTAATGGTATTTCCATAATAAGCATGAATAATCCCTAAAGAAATGCCAAGAAATA
>CAMYTM010000017.1 GCA_947297555.1 uncultured Mycoplasmatota bacterium
TTAATTGTTTGTACGAGATTGTCCAATACTCAGTCTGGTTTTTTGTAAATTCCCAGTTCCCCCCTACTTCACTACTTCTATGATAAAAACCATCAATTTGTTGCCAAGTATGATAATCTTCTACATTCCAAATCGCTTGCGGGTCTGGTCTTCTTAAAATAACATCTTTAAATCGTTCTAATTTTTCTCCTCCTCCTGCGTCGATACATTCATAGTCTTGCCATTCATTACTTAGTTTCATATAAAATCACCTAGAAAAATTATAACATATTATGAAGAAAATTATTTTCTCTTTTCATATTCATGAATTCTTTGCTTTAACAATTTTCTTTCAATACATAGTCGATTTGCCATTTTTTGTAAAGAGACTTCTGCTACACAATTTATACTAAGAAGGTAATTCATCATGCTTTCTTCCAAAGGATATACTTCATAATTTATCCCCAATAAGTGTTCCAACATATTTTTTTCAAAATCGGAATACTTTATAGGTAACTTTCCAATTTGATATTGATGGGCAATATATCTATCAACACGC
Source organism: uncultured Mycoplasmatota bacterium (assembly GCA_947297555.1). Taxonomy (GTDB): domain Bacteria; phylum Bacillota_I; class Bacilli_A; order RF39; family UBA660; genus MGBC108787. Next base: position 539 of record CAMYTM010000017.1, read on the forward strand.
TCTAATAACTTTTTTCTTTTTTCATCTGCTTTTTCTACCAAACCATCATACCCCCAATGCCTTGTCAGATGAAAAACAATCGCCCACTCTTCTGGAGTTAAACAATTTGGAGCATGAAGTAATTTCATTTGTTCTTGAAAAAACAAATCTTTATCACTTTCAGTATACAGCCAAAGAATTGTACCTAATACTCTCGTTGCTTCAAACAAATCCAAACTATATATATCCATAATAAATTCAAAAGAACTTCCAGTTCTACCACAACCTAAACAATAGTATAAATTTTCCTTATCATCTATATGAAAAGAATAAGTTTTATAACTATTTAAATGAAACGGACAGATATCAAAATAAAATTGTCGTTCCCCATAAATTTTATAGTTCAAATCATAGTGTTTTTCAATAAAAGAAATATCTTCTCTTCCATCACAATAATTTGTTTCTACTCTATGAGCAGTACATTGCCTTGGTTTAAATAAATTATTTTGTAAAATTTTGGGCCAGGGCGTTTTTACAAAACTGTAGTATAAATTTAATAGTCTTACACTTTCTTGTAAATAATCTAAAAAATCTGGACTACACTTCATTCCTAATTCGTTTAAATTTATAGAATTATATCTGTCCATAAATGTACCATCCCCCTAACTAACCATAGTTTAAATTCTTATGATAGACTATTCGCTTGCGACTTTCTACAATTTAAAAATTTTATAAATTCAATTTTAATTTACTTCATTTTTTAAACCTATAACCAGATAATTTGGTTCTTTATAAGTAGATGTATCGAAATCTTTTAATACTTCTATGCTTATTCTTTTTTCATCTTCAACACTGTATACACCAAATTCATGACAATTTAATGCTTTCGCAAAAACACAATATCCTCTTGGCAAATAAAAATTATTATAATCATAGTTATCATAAACCACACGAAAAGTCGGATCATACAAATACCATCTATGATTTAAATAAATCTCTAAAAAGATATGGCCTTGCATACATTCTTTTTCGGGATTATCTTCATGGACATATTGTATCCATTCCATCTTTGCACTCTCTATATAAATTGTTGGAATTCCTTTCATTCTTAATATAGCAGAAATAGCAAGTCCAATTTCTGAACAACCTGAAAATGTTTTTCTTTTAAAAATTTCTTCGGAAGTGCAAGCAAACTTTTTTGTATTTCTATCACACTTAAAACAAGAATAAAATAGTTTATCTAAAATTTTTAAATCTTCTATTTTTTTAATTTCGGGAATTTGACTAACAAAAGAAGTCATGGCTTCTCCCACTTCATTTTGTCCTTTATTTTCTAAAAGATAATTTAAATTTTCTCTATTTACTTTATTTATTATTTTTATCATAAAAAAAATCCTTCCTTATTTAATTTCAAAATTTAATAACTCTTTACAAATATTTTCATACAAATCTTGTTCATGCCTAATAGTGTCCAATAAAAACATTTTATCTGTTTTATATTCCTTAAGTCCTCTCATATAATAAGGTTTATCATCATCTAATACGATAAAAGGCATAATATTGTTTTTAAGACATTCTTTAAACATAATCATTCTACCTACTCTACCATTCCCATCTCCAAAAGGATGAATACATTCAAATCTATAATGAAAATCTATGATATCCTCCAAAGTAATATTGGTTTGTTTATTATATTCATTAAATAAATTTTCTATTTCTTTTTCTACTTCTTCTGGAGCAGTCGTAGATATTACATTCACAAGTCCTATCATATTAGGGACCACTTTAAAACCTCCCACATTATATCTTGGATTTTCCTCATCACTTGTATTTCTTTTTAATATTTTATTCATATTAAGTATCATTTCTTTGGATAACTTCATATCTACATTATCTAACATATAATCAAACAATTTAAAGTGATTTTTAGATTCAATTAAGTCATCTAATTTAATCAAATCCTCGCTCTTAGGAATAAAAGAAGATGTATCGAATATGGCTTCTGTTTGTTCACTTGTGAGTCTACTGCCTTCAATCTTATTTGAATTATAAGAAAAATTTACTTGTGAATAATGGTAAATGTTCCCTTTAAATTTAGAATTTTTCTGTTCTATTAACTCACTTTTTATTTTATTGATATCCATAAATAAACCACCTAACAAAAGTATAACATATTATTTGCAATTCTAAACAATATTGATTATAATAGACAATCAAGTAAATGGGGGAAACACTTATGGAATATAATTGGGATAAAAGTAAAATTGAAACCTTGAAAAAGGAATACATTAATTTAAGTAGAAACACCGAAGGTTTATTAGAAGAAGATCTAGTAGAAATAAAAGACAAATTATCTTTGATTCAAGAAATGGAAGATATTTATCACGAAAAAGATATTTTTTCTTTTGATGATTACCCAACATATGTTGATAAAACCGAATTCTTGCCTAAAAGTACTTTAGCGGATTTTGAAAAAATTCCAAATATTATTAAAAAATGGGTTAGAAATTCAGTTTATATTTTTCAAAACTTTAGAATGTCTGCAGAAAATATAAATGTTTCTGAACTAAACTTAACAAATGAGGAACTTATTGCAATGTCTCATGACTTTTTCAAGTGGCTTCCAAATAAAAAATATGTATCCCTTGTAGATAAATACTTAAGTAAAGAAGAAGGAATTTTACGTATACAAAACAATGAAACATTAAATTATTTTATAGGTTCAACATATCCTTTTTATTTTCCTTACTATCAACCATTTTATTTAATTGAAAGAGAAAATACAATTAACGATTTTTGTACTTTAAACCATGAAATTGCACATGGTATTTATATGTCTTCTGATACTAACCTCTCTTTAAATAACCATTCTCGATATCTTTTTGAACTAGAAGGATATCATTTTGATTTTCTTTCTCGTATGTTTTTAAAAGAAAAAAATATTGTATCCTCTAGAACATTAGAAATATTAGAGTACTATGAGTTTTTAAGTGCAGTAGAAACAAGTACAAGTTTTTATGTACTATCTTTAGCAATTTTTCTTTTTAATAGTCAAAAAGAAATTCGAATAGAAGAAGTAAATCAACAGTTAATAAAAAATCTTTTTCCTTTACAAATTGATGAAGATACATTATGTGAATATTTACTCGAAGATCCACAAGACCTGGTCACCTATACACTTTCTTTTCTAGCAAATTTAGATTTAGAAAAACTATATCATCTAGATAAGGAATTTTCTTTTCATGAATTTGAAGCGATTCGATATAATAAAACAAACAATTTAGAAAAAAATTTAACAGAACACAGCATTACTTTTATGCAAGATGGGTACCAAAACTTACAAGAAAAAGTCAAAAAATTAAGCCTTATAAAAGATTAACTACTCTCGATACGTAATATCTTTTGTACTGGGACCCTTTATACATTCCCCATCTATTGTATATCTAGAACTATGACAAGGACAATCCCATGTCTTTTCTTTTTCATTAAAAAGCAAACTACACCCCATATGCGGACAAGTAGTATACACAATGTGTTTCTTGCCATTTTTATCATTATAAATGGCAATGGATTTTCCATTTTTTTTCGTAAACTGTAAATTTTCTTTATACCACTCTTTATTCCTTTTCTTACTTCCAATAAAAGAAATGGCACTCCCAATTAAATTAGGAAAAAAGTTTTTCACTTGATAAATATTACTTCTTTTTATAAGAAATAAATCTTGATAAGGCATTTTTTCTCCTCGAATGGCGCGACTCAATAGAAAACCAGATAAAATTCCATTAGTCATTCCCCATGTATTAAAACCAGTGGCTATATATAAATTTTTTTTTATAAATCCTATATAAGGAAGTTTATCATCTGTTATGATATCCACATTGCTCCAAATTGAAACAATATCTTCTTCTTTTATAGTAAAAATCCTTTTCACATTTTTAAAATTTTTATAATCGTCTTGATTTTTAGAAGTCTTATGAGAACTAGACAAACATATTTCATAAACTCCACTTTCATCTTCATAAAAACGTACCGAGATACTTGGATTGGTTACATTAATTGCTGAAACCTTAGGATTTTTTTCTACTTTTCTTGCCACAATATACGATTTTTCAATATGAGATTTTAGAGGAAGACAAAAAGGAAAAAAGAAAAAAGGATAGTGGCAAGCCACTATTACTTTAGTAGCGGTAATCTCTAAGTTCTTTCCATAACAAATATATTTTCCATTCTTTCGTTTTATTTTGGTAATTTTTGTATGTTCATATATTTTATCTTGTAACATTTTTTTTAAATGATTGATATATAAAATAGGATGAAAAACATAAGTATCTGAAACACTTATAGCAGACAAATAAGGAACCTTAAGCGGCAAACTTCCCTGCTTTACCTCAATTCCTTGTTTTTTTAAAAAGTCACTTTCTTGTTGAATTTTCTTAATTTCACTTTCTTTATTGGTAAAAACAAAGGATTCCACTTTCTCTAAATGAGAATCTATTTTTTCTTTTTCTATGATTTCTTTTGCTAACTCTATTGCCACTTTTTGCGACTTAAAATAAGAAACGGCAGTATCATAATCAATATTTTTCTCTAAATCACTATAAATTGTATTTTGCAAAAAAGTGAGTTTTCCTGTTGTATTTTTAGTAACACCTTCTCCTACTAAACTAGCATCTACTAAACAGATATCAGGATACTCTTTTAAATAATATAACGCCGTCATACCAGCAATTCCACCACCAATAATTAAAGTATCTACACATTTTTTGCCTTTTAAAGAAGATAAAGACTTTCTGTCTAAATCTTTTCCCCATAAACTCATTTTTTATCACCTATTCCTTATTTTTCCCAAAAATCGTAGTTTATGTAAATGAAACTTTTATTTTTTGCAATACTAAAAGTGTGATGCTTATGAAAATAATGGGAAATAGAAGTGATTTAAAACTAGAAAGCAAAACAAAATTAAAAGATACCAAACACACAATTACCATTTTATTTAAAAATGTTGAAGAAAAAAACAAAATAAAAAAAGAACTTACTGATGCTCTATCTTATTTTTTGAATCAAGAGCAAATTTTGAAAAAAGTTCATTTTTTGGTTATAGGATTAGGAAATGATAACTTTACTTCCGATTCCATAGGTCCTAAAGTATTAAAAGAATTACATGTAAATGCTTTTGTAAACCAATTAGGCTTGACTTTACAAGAAAATAAAATTTCTGCTTTAGAGCCGGGTTCACTTTATGAAACTGGAATTGACACTGCCAAAATTGTGAAAAGTGTTGTTGAAGATATAAAGCCAAATATTCTTATTTGTTTAGATGCTTTTGTATGTGAAAACAAAAAATACTTAAATCATTCCATCGAAGTTACAAATAGTGGCATTATCCCTGGAAGTGGTTTAAAAGGTTGGAATCAAGAAATAAGTAAACAAACGATGGGAATTCCTGTGATCACAATTGGAATTCCAACAGCAATAGAATTACTTTTAGAAAATACTCCTTATCTTTTATCCACAAAAGATATCGATGAATATATTGCAAAAATTGCAAAACTTGTAGGAGAATCTTTAAATGAATTTCTACCTACATATGGCTTATCGTAATCCCTTGATAATAATGTTTCAAAATATTTGTATAACTGCTTCCATTTTTTGCCATACCATTTGCTCCATACTGACTCATTCCAACACCATGCCCAAAACCTTGGGTGACAAATGTAACACCATTTTCTTTTTTGACAACATCAAAAGTAGCAGAACGTAAACCAAGCAAATTACGGAGTGCAACACCAGTATAAATTTGTTTATCAATTTGCATATTTAAAACTCGATTGCCTTCGGTCTTACTTTGTATTTCGAAAGTTGTGTCATACGTCATTATGATTCCTAATTTAGTAGATAATTCTTCATAAGAAAAACTTTTTTCTGAAAGAAAAGTAGAACTTAAATTATCATAAGGACTTTCAACACTCACTAAATAAGGAATGCTATTTCCCCACACATTTTTAGCATCTTCTGTCCAACCATTACTTGTCGAATGATAAACTGCATCTACAATTTCTCCTTGATAAGTTAAATACATTCCTTCTGTTTTTTCTGTAGCATTTTTTATTTTATTATAATAAGTAGAAAAACTACTTCCCCACATTTTTTTTAATTCTTCTATACTTTTATAATTTTGTGTACTCGAATTATCTGTTAAACGAATATTTTTTTCTAAAGCACGAAGTGCATAAGTACGAGCGAGAATTGCTTGAGATTTTAAGGCTTCTACATGAAAAGATGCTGGCATTTCTGAGGCTACAACTCCTATTACATATTCTTCTAGTTCTAAATTTAAAACAGTACCATTTGTTCTATAAACGGTAACCATAGTTTTTGCTTCTTCTACTTTTAAAGTCTCTTCTTGTTCCTTATGTACAGTTGTAATCTTATCACTATTATTATCCTTGAAAGTATTTTTTACGCTAGAAGTTTCTTTTTTTACATCTTGCTTTTCTTGTAAATCTTTTTCTGTTGCCTTTCCTTCTTCTTTTACTTGTTCTTCATTATTCACAAATATTCCTTCATTTTCTAAAGGAATATTTTCATCTTTTAAAGCAGAAATAGTATAATGAGTAAACGTTTCTAAACTTTTTACATCCTTTTTTGGATTTTCTAAAACAAGAGTTCCCACTACCATTCCACTTACTAGAATTATAGCAGTAGTGCCTTTAAACATAATTTTATTATTTTTTATATATTCTTTAATTAAAGTCTTCAATTTTTTCTTTTTAGTTTTAGCATTTAATTTAGCAAACTCTTGGCTTATATCCAAATAAATACACAATACTTCTTCATGATTTTTGTGCTTTATCTCATAATCATAAATCATAAACTTCACCACTATTATTGTTTCCTTGAATTGAAATTTTTATGACAAAAGAAAAAGAACTAACGAAAAAGTTCTTCTTATATTTATGGTCTATTTTCTTTTACTCTTCCTCATAGAATTCCATTTGATTTTTAAAAATCATTTCAATATCTTTTGTATCCAATTCCGCTTTATCCCACTTTGTACCAAAATAACGTAAAGTATTACAAAGTAACTCAATTTTTAGCCATTCACCGTCCATAGCAAGTTTTAACAACCCTGCTATTTTATTTACCATATACTTATTTAAAATCATCATATCCTTTTCTCCAAATTTTCCTTCTACATGCATATCTTCGACAGGTCCATTTCGAAATATATAATGAGTGAAGGCTTTCGCTAGATAATCAATATTTTCTTCTTGCCACAATCTTTCTTTAGAATTGGTATTAAGAATAGCAAATAAAGAACTATTTTTCTCTTTATAACGAGCGTATAAATATTTAGCAGAGTTTTGAGAAATATTCCATTTTCTTCTTTTTGAGCGAACACTATCGGAACTTACACCATACAAATTTGCAATTACACTATTTGGAATATGCTCATCTATAAATAATTTTTCTAATTGTTCTTGGGAAATTTCTTCCCAATTTAATTGAACGCCACCTTTTTTCATTTCTTCTAATTCTTGATACGAATACAACATAACACCAATTCCTATCCACTTTTTGGAATTATTATAACATAGTATTTTTCACTTTCAAGAAAATCTCATAAGCAAATTTGTTTATCAAGTCTTGATGCTAAAATAAAAATTGACAATATTTTCTCTAAATAGAAATAAAACAAGGATAAAAAACATTAATATCATAAAAGATTTAGGACTATAATTATCTTCATGCGTTTTCCCTCTAATGATAATAAAACCAATTTCATCTAAAAAGATACCCATGCTTATCGCGTATAAATATAAATTAACATAAAAACTTGAAATAGAAAAAAGGATAATCATAAACAATAGTCCATACATCCAATGATGCGTTCTAAAATTTTTTATAGTTGGACTAGGCTTATTAAAAACATCGCCCCCCACCGTTGTTAGCAAAATAGTTATCAGATTAACTAAAAAGTATTTATCATGTAAAACCATAG
>CAMYTM010000018.1 GCA_947297555.1 uncultured Mycoplasmatota bacterium
AGAACTATGCTTATGGTAAAAGGAAGTTATACAGAAAGTGATACAAATTATGGAAATTATGCAAGTGATAAGTATGAATTTAATCCTAATTTAGATATAAAATATACACTTTTAACAGACAAAGAAAAATTTGTAATTGAACATCACTGTGCTTTTATGAACGAAATCAAAACAAGAATTATTCCTATTCAAAAGTACTCAAGTTTAACAGGCATCATAAAAAAATAAGAAGGTAGGTTGAAAATGAAAAAATTTTTATTACTGAGTTTTCTTTTCCTTTTTCTAACTGGTTGTAGTAAGAAGGAAAATGTATTAACAGGAAAAGATTTAATAAGACAAAATTGGATAGATCAAAAAAGAAAAGAAAATCATTTAAGTTTGTATTACGAATTAGAAGATGGTACAAAACTATATTCTTCTTTAAAACAAATAAAATATATAAATGATGAGGGAAAAGAAAAAGAATTGAAGAAGGAGTTAAAATCTAAGCATATTACGATGGAAGAGTTTGTAAAAAGGATGGCAGTTTATCGTGCTTCTAATGATGGAGGTTCTGTATACTTTGAAACAACGGAAAACTTTTCGAAAACAAAATTTTATCTTGCTTGGTGCAATAGTTTAGAAGGAAATGGTGGGATTAAAGATATTTTTATTGTAGAAGATAAAGAAAAAGTTTTAACATTCTGTGTTATTGAAAATGAAGAGTATTATAAGTGAATGTCATACAAAAATAAATGTATGGCTTTTTTTAATTGAATTAAAATTGTATAAAAATTGTTGATTCTAAAAAAACTTTCATTAAAAAAAAGAAATCAATAATTTACGGGTAATATTATTATTAGGAGGAGTTAAATGAAATAAGATAAATTATCAACCATCACAAATCTATTTGAAGGAAAAGAAGTTAGAAGTATTTGGGATAGTGAAAGGGAAGAATACTATTTTAGTGTAGTAGATGTTATTTGGAATATTAACAAATAATACTTATCAAAAATCAAGAAATTATTGGAAATGGTTAAAAAATAAATTAATTTTAGAAGGAAGTGCGTTGGTTAGTAATACTTAACCAACTGAAAATGAAATCTAATAAAGATGGAAAGTTTTATAATACAGACAACTTTAAATACGAAAGGCATATTAAGATTAATTGAATCTGTACCTAGTCCAAAGGCAGAAGCATTTTGTACCAAATGACATTATTGTTTTAATACCATTTAGATAGCACATTACGATATTGGTATGCTAATATCAGTGTTCGATAAAAATATTTAAATTAAATATGCTTGAATATAATAATATTTTAAATTATTTAAATTTTAACGTTGAAAATAGGAAGGTGAAATTAATGAATTATTATAATGAAATAAAAGGAGTAATTGGTTTTATAGTTCTCTTTTTTGCAAGTTATATGAAGATGGGTATTGAATTATGGACAAATAATAAGTTTAAGATGGTTGTGAAAAAGACAATCTTGACTATTTTAATGCCTTATATTTTAGAAATTACAAAATGTGAAAATGAATTGAAAAAAATATTGTAACTAACCATAACAAATTAAATTATAAATATATAGAAGATAAACAAAGGATAGAGAAAAAATAAAATTCTACTTAGAAGAGGTTTTCTTTATTTCCAAAAAAACTTATACTATCCTTAGAAAGGAGACATTTTTTATGGAACAAGAAAAAATCGGAAAATTCATTAGCACTAGAAGGAAAGAAAAAAAGTTAACACAAAAAGAACTTGCTACTTATTTAGGAGTAAGTGATAAATCTGTTTCCAAATGGGAACGGGGTATATGTCTTCCTGATGTTTCTTTATTTAAACCATTATGTGAAGTTTTAGGGATTACTTTAAATGAATTTTTTGTCGGAGAAAAATTAAAAGAAGAAAACTATAAAGAAAAAGCCGATGAAAATTTATTACAGGCTTTAGAAAATAGTACATTTGCTATAAAAGAAAAAATAGTGTATTTTAAAAATAAATGGGAGAAAGAGCATTTTTTTGAATTGATTATTACCATGCTAATAATTGTATTTTTTATTATTTATGGTTTTATTAAGAACAATAAAGTAATTACTATTTTATTTATAATTATAGGATTTGTTAGCGGAATGATAGAGCACAATCGAAAGTTGGTTTATATTGAAAAAAATGTATCTCAAAATAAGAATCTAGAAACGGAGAGTAAACATGAAAACAACAAAAGAATATAAAGATTTTGTTTTAGAACAATTAAAAGAATTAGAAACAATTACTTGTAGACCTATGATGGGAGAATATTTACTTTATTATGACAATATTTTATTTGGAGGCATTTATAACAATCGTTTGCTTATAAAAATTGTAGAGGCAAATAAGAAATACAACTTAACAGAGCAAATTCCTTATGAGGGGGCAAAAGTGATGTATCAAATTGAAGATATAGAAAATAAAGAGAAGAACAAAGAAATCATTTTAGAAACATGTAAGGAACTTCCTAAAAAAAGTAGAATAAAAAAAGAAAATAAAAGTAAATCAGTTTAGTTTTGCGATTTACTTTTTTAATGTTATAATGGAAAAAATAGATTGAGGAGAAAGAAATGAATAAAAAACAATTTGTTTTCTTAATTTTAATAGTAGTTGGTTTAGGGGTTATTTTGTTCTTCACTTTTACTCATTTTAAATTGGAGAAAGAAAAAATGTTAGAAAATGCAAGCGATAATAAAAAAATGGAAGAATTAACTAGAAAAGAAAAAGAAGAAAGAGAGAAAAATAGAAAACAAGAAGAAGGGCAACGCAAGGTGAACCTCTTATTAGAAAATTTACAAAATACTAAAAAGGTGGTTCTCGGTCAATATGATTCTTCTGGTGAAATCACATCAGTTTCTACTCAATATAAATATACCAAAATAAAAGAAATCGCCGAAGAAAGTATTATTCAAGAAATTATAGGTTGTTTTAAAGACTCTACTTGGCAAGAAGGTAGAAACGATGATTTTATAGGGAAATTATGGCAATTTTATGATGGGGAAGATAAATTAATTTTGGAATATGAAGGGCATGCTTTAATAACGCAAGAACAAAATTTAGCAATTTATATCCAAGAAAATATGAAAAATCGTTTATATTCGTATTTTAACTAATTTTAAAAAGACATATATATTTATAAAAAAATTTGTTATGATACACATAGGAGTTGAGTTTAAATGAGAAAATTTTTAATTGGCTTGCTTACTATTTTACTAACATTTGCTTTTTTGGTTTTAGGGATTTCTTGGAATTTAAAAGCAGTAATTACTGAAAATATAGAAGGAATATTGAAAGAAGAAATTACGACAGAAATAGTGAGTGAAGTAGCCAAGAATACAAATATTAATAAAGGAAATGTAAAAAAAGAATTAACTAAAGTTATGGAAGAAAATGTGGGGTTAAAAAATGCTATCGATGATAGTTTTGATAAAGTTATGGATATTCTAAGTGGAAAAGAAGTAAATGAGATAAATTTATCTCACGAATTAGAAAATGTAATTTATAATAGTGAGGAAGTTCTAAAAAGTTATGGAATTACAGTTACAAAAGAAGAAAAAGAAAAACTATTAGATATCGTAAATAGTGAAGAATTTAATAAAGACTTTCAAAATACTGTAAAAGAAGTACAAGAAAATTTACCAAGTAATACGAAAGTTGTCATCGATGCATTTTTGTTTTTTAGAAGTACAACTTTTAAATGTATTTTAGTAGGAAGTATTATTGTTATTTTAGTATTCATTGCTATTTTAAAGAAAAGTTATTATAAGTGGTTAGGAAATCTTAGCGAAGCAACTTTCATTAGTGGTATTTTATTTGGAATTTTAATGCCTTGGGTAGTAAATTTAATAAATCAAGAACTTGTAGGCAGTAATAGATTTGTTTTGTCTATGAATTCTATTTCTCAGTATGGATATATTTTATTAGGAATTGGAATTTTCTCTCTTGTTTTAAAAGTGGTATTTGCAAAAATACTGGATAAAAAAGAAATATCTAGTGCCCAGAATGAATAATAATTGGAAAAATAAATTAGGATTTAAAAGAAAAAGTTTTTAAATAGCCAAAAATAAAAGGAACTTGTTATATTTTATCAAGTCCTTTTCTGTTTATGTTATACTAAGGAAGAAAAGAAAAAAGAAAAAGAGGGAAGTGGTGGATTTGAAACATATACAAGAATCATTTAAAATGATACGTTATAATTTGAAAACATTAGTTGGTTTTGAATTCTTTTTTAAATTATTAACCTTACTTTTTTTTACACCATTGTTCGTTCATTTATTTGACATTATTATGAAAGTAAGGGGTTTTCCCTATTTAACACTTGAAAACATAATTCCTTTTTTTCTTCATCCTTATACTATCATCTTATTAATTATTTTACTTACATTAATTGCCATTTATACTTTATTTGATATTACAACAATTATAGTAATTTTAGATTGCTCTTATCAAGAAAAGAAGGTAAATATAATTAATGCTATACGTATTTCTTTAGAAAAGTGTAGAAATATATTTTATTTTAAAAATATAGGATTTTCTCTTCTTATTTTATTTTTACTTCCCTTTTTTAATGTTGGAGTAAGTACTAGTTTTTTTTCTGAGATTATGCTTCCAGAATTTATTCAAGAATATATTCATAAAAATCAAGTTTTAGTTTTTTTTAGTATTCTTCTTTGCTTGTTCTTTATTCTTTTATTTTTACGTTTGTTATATGCTATTCATTATTATGTTTTAGAAAATACAAGTTTTCATGTTGCTAGAAAAAAAAGTCATATTTTAGGTCATAAACATCATATAAAAGATTTGATTACTTTATTCGTTATCCAATTAACACTTTTAATCTTTTTTATTTTCTATATTGCTTTAGGATTATTTTTAATTATCAAGATTCAAGATATATTGGGAAATGTGTTGTTAAAAAGTATTCTGACGACAATTCTTTTTGGCTTTGTTGCTATTTCTTTTCTTATTTTTACCATTTTGTCAGCCCCAATTAGTTATGCTGGAATTAGTTCTTTGTATTATGTAAGAAAAAAGGAATTAGGTGAAGAGGGAAATCATATTTCTATCATTATGAATGAAAAAAATACAAAAACGAATAAATTTTTAAAGCGAATTTTTATAGGAATTACCATTATATCTTTAGGTATTGGTTCAGTGTTTACTTATGGAGTTTACAAAGGAAAATACAATATTGATATTGAGTATACACGTGAAATTGAAATTACGGCTCACAGGGGTGCTTCTAGTTTATATCCTGAAAATACAATGGTGGCCTTTTTAGGTGCTAAAAATTTGGGTGCAGATGTAATTGAACTCGATGTCCAACAAACCAAAGATAAAGAAATAATCATCATACATGATAAAAATTTAAAAAGAACTACAGGATTTGATAGAAATGTTTGGGAAGTTACGAAAGAGGAACGACAAAATTTGGATGCGGGAAGTTTTTTTAAAAATGAATTTTCTGGAGAAAAAATTCCACTTTTAGAAGAAGTATTAGTGTGGGCAAAAGAAAATGATATGAAATTAAACATTGAATTAAAGCCAACTGGAAAAGAAGAAAATTTTGAATTTTCAGTCATTGATATTATTAAAAGAGTAGATTACATGGATAAGGTAGTACTTGCCTCTCAGGTATATCAAGTTTTAGAAAATATAAAAAATATTGATAAGACAATCAAAACAGTATATGTGGCCAGTCTTTTTTATGGAGATATTCATGCCTTTCCCTGTGCAGATGATTTTAGTCTAGAAACCTCTACTATCACAAAAGGATTAGTAAATCGTATTCATGAAGAAGGAAAACAAATTTATGCTTGGACAATCAATACAAAAGAAAATCTGGAAAAAGCAATAGAATTAAATGTTGACAATATTATTACAGATGATGTAGAACTTGCTAAGAAAACGATTATTATAAATAGAAAAAGCAATTTAATTTATGAATATGTAAAATGGATTGAAACACATTTTTAAAAAGGAAAAGAAGTAAGGTTTGTATTATTTAAAGATGTGTTATAATCATAGATAAGTAAGAGGTATAGGTATGGATTTTAAGTTTATAATGGATAAGAATTATTTAATGTTGAAAATGATTAGCAATAGAAACAATATTGAAGAATTAACACAATGGAAAAATAGTATAATTGTTAATATATTAGGGATAAAAATTGTTGAAGAAATAGAAGTAAGAAGAGAAACTATTGAAGAATTTTTTATTAGTGGAGATTTTAAACAGTTTGTGTTGGATAACCATTTGAATTCTAAAATAAATCAAATTATAAAGGAAGAATTATTTTCTCAGTATTATAAAGAGACTTTAAAATATTTAAGTTTAATTCAAAATACTTGGTTCAAATTTAAAAATGGTATCAATAATTGGCTAAAAGAAACTATAAAATTGAGTCCTTCTAAAAAGCCTGTCAGTGTGTATATTTCTCATCCTAAATTAAATACGGGAAAATGTGTTGATCAAAAGTATATTTTTTGGGGACATTGGAAAGGGATAGAGGATATCAATTATAATATTGCTTATTTATGTCATGAAAATCTTCATGTCCTATTGCCAAATTCTAATTGTATGCCTCCTGCCATGAAACTATATTATGAGAAGAGTGAAAATAGTTCGAACCAAGAACATTGGGACGGATTAAATGCGACTATTGAAAATTATTATAAAATTTTTGACTTTGAATTTGACGTTATTCATACTGTGATTGAACTTATTTGTGATAATGAACTTTATACGATTTTAAGTAGTAATTCAAAATATGGGGAAGGACATAATAGTTTGGATTATAGTTTGGCAAAATATAAAGAATTAATTCTACCTTATTGGATTGTTTATTTAGAATTATCCCCTATGGAAATAAAAGAAAGAGTACCAAATTTTGTTTTTAAAGAAAATCGATTTCTTGATAAAAAAGATAAACTAACTATTGAAAGTTTTATTCAATTTCTTATAAACAATGCAACAATAAGAAAGGCGTTAGAAGTTCCGGATTTAGCAATAGATACTAATTTAAAAAAATGAAAAATCTGTTTTAGAAGAATAAGTAACATGGATAAACAATAGAGGAAACTTAGAAGAAACGCATTATACTCTTTATGATGTTACATTAAATAATCAATACAAAAGCGAAGAGTATCTCTTGCCAGAAGAATATGAACCCCTTTATGAAGTACATTTTGCTTCTACTAGATTACGAGTAATAAAAGTAGAGAATGTCATGCCAGGAATATGGCAATTAATGTATTAAAAAGTATAGACGATGATAGTAATTTTTACAATATAACAGAAGAACCTCCTATTGTTAGTTTAGAAGCAAGATTTGTGTTTTTAAATGAAACATTAGGGTTTGCAATTTCAACTGGAAATATTGGTTTAAGAGAAAATCAGTGTATGGAAAACTATTGGTAACACAAGATGGTGGCAAAACATTTACAATCTCACAAGTTAATTATGAAAATAATGTACTAAAGTTAAAATGTTCTGTATATGAAAGTATTTTAGAAGGGGGATATGTTGATAAAGAACTCTATTTATAAGTAAAGACAAGGGACTTACTTGGAATTTGGAAAAATAGAAAAGAACAATTCAAACAAATATACGAGGCAAAAACATTCTAAAAATATTTGGTATATCATCTATATAGAAAAAGAAGTCATAAAAAATTCTTTAGTTTAAAATATATGCTTTTGTGTAAAAAAAGTGCTATACTGTAATCGAAAGTGAGTTTGAAAAGATGAAAAAACAAGTGATGATTTTATGGATTTCTTTTGTCATTTGCGTTTTTACAACGATTGGTTTATGGTTTATGGTTAACAAAAGCAATCCGGATTATGAAGAAGTAAAAGTAGTGGTTTTAAGTGCTAAAACTACACAAGTCAAAAATAAAAAAAATGGTTCTACTTATAACAAGTATGATGTAGAAGTAGAGTATGAAGGAAAAACATATGATTTAGAAAATGCTCATAGTGCTAATCCTGCAATGAAGGGACGAAGTATTACGGCTTATTATGCAAATGGTAAAATGTATGCAGATGTTCAAGGGGTAAAAAATGGTACTCCTGTTGGAAAACTTTATTTTGTTTGTTTAATAGGAAGTTTTGTTCTTTTATTTGGTGCTGCTATCCAAACTTCAAAACTATCCCAAATGAAAAAAGAAAATGTATAAAAAAGATATCTTAAGAATTAGAATTAAGATATTTTTTCTTTTTTGTAACTATATTGATTTTTAAATCATTTTTATATTGAACTGGTTTATATGGAGGTATTATAAATATAAATTCAAAGTAGAAATAAGTTTTTTTTAAAAAGAAAAATATAGGAAAAAAATACATTATTTAAACTTTATTAAGTTCATAGTTGTAAATGCTTCAAGTATAAAAAAAGAACTCGAGTGCAAAAGTAAAAGACAAAATAAGTAAAATTTTGAAAAAGAAAGAGA
>CAMYTM010000019.1 GCA_947297555.1 uncultured Mycoplasmatota bacterium
GATATGAACATGACTATTTTGGTGTTTTAATTCTTCATAGATTCCCATGGTAAATTTTGTAATATAATTTTTAGTGGCATAATAGGTATTTAATCTAGGACCTACTAAAAATCCTGCACTAGAACATACATTTAAAATATATCCTTTGTCTTTTTTTATGAAGTCACTTAAAAATAATTTTGTTAAAATATGATAGGCTTTAATATTTACATCTATCATTTCTAGTTCTCGTTGCAAATCTGTTTTGCTCGTCATTCCAAATAAGCCAAACCCTGCATTATTTATTAGGATATCAATGTCTTCTTTTTGCACTTTTTCATGTAGTTTAAAAACATTTTCTTCTTTTTGTAAATCCATAGAAATTATTTTTACTTTTACTTTCACATTGTTTTTAATCTCTTCTAATCTTTGACTTCTTCTCGCTACAAGAATTAAGTCAATTCCTAATTCGGCTAAGTAATAGGCCATGTCTCTTCCTATACCACTACTGGCTCCAGTTATTAATGCTTTCATTTTTGTTTCACCTTTCTTATATAATTCCTAAAAAAAAGAAGTATTACCTTCTATCATTATTATTCCCAAAAATTAAAATTAATCTTAAAATTTCTAAAGCACTTGATAGAATACCTGCAAGATAAGTAGAAGCCGCAGCATTAAGCATTTTAGATACCCCAACTTGTTCTTCTTCTGTTGCTAATTTTAGGTTTTCAATTTCTTTTTTTGCTCTTTTACTAGCGTCAATTTCTACTGGCAGTGTTACAAGTTGAAATATAAGTCCCATTCCTACTAGTAAAATTCCTAACCAAATTATATCTAAAGATTCCATTAGTAATCCTAGAAAAATAACAAAATAAGATAATCCTGTTGCAAAATGCACTACTGGGAATATTAAACTTCTTAAACGCATGTAAGAATAGCCTATTTTATCTTGAATTGCGTGGCCACATTCATGAGCAGCAACAGATAAAGACGCAACACTAGTCCCATGGTAGATTTCTTCTGATAATCTTATTACTTTTCTTTTAGGATCGTAATGGTCTGTTAAATTGCCTTTTGTTTCCACAATATAAATGTCTTCTAAGCCATTATTGTCTAGTATTTTTCTTGCCACTTCAAATCCGGCTATGTTTTCTTTGTTTTCTATGTGTTTGTATTTATTATAATTTGCTAATATGAAGCCTTGTGCCATTGCAGGTATAATTAGCATAAATATTAAAATAATGAAATCCATGTTATCACTTCCCATTTTTATTATATATGATTTATGTGAAATTTAAGTGTTATTTTATTTCGTAAGTAGTTCCTTCTCGTGTATCTTTCAACATAATTCCTTGTTTTTCTAATTCTACACGTATTTGATCGGCTGTAGTATAATCTTTGTTTTCTTTGGCTTTTTTTCGTTCTTCTATTTTGCTTTCAATATAGGAAATATCTACTTCTTTTTCTTCTTCGATTAAGTTTAAGGAAAGGACTTGATCCCAATTTTCAATTAAAGCAAATTTCGTAGTATCATTCACTTCAATTTTTAATAGTTCATAAAGTAATGTAATTGCATTGGCTGTATTTAAATCTTCACTTAAGCAATCTTTAAATTTATGATCATAGTTATTAAAAATATCTTGGTCAATTTCTTCTTTTACTTTTCTTAAGGATTTAATTTTACTTTTTAGTTTTTGATAGGCAATAGAAGCATTATCAAGAGTTTCGTAAGAGAATACTAAGACTTTACGATAAGATGTATTTAAACACATAAAGCGATAAGCAAGTGGATCATACCCTTTTTCTTGTAATAAAGAAATAGTTAAAAACTCTCCTTTACTTTTACTCATTTTTCCCGTTGTATCATTTAAATGTTCTCCATGAACCCAATAATTACACCATTTATGTCCTAAGTAAGATTCACTTTGGGCAATTTCATTTGTATGATGTGGAAATATATTATCTACCCCACCACAATGGATATCTAAATATTCTCCTAAATACTTCATACTAATTCCAGAACACTCAATGTGCCAACCTGGGTATCCTATTCCCCATGGAGAATCCCATTTTAGTTCTTGATTCTGAAATTTTGATTTTGTAAACCACAGAGCAAAATCGGCTTGGTTCCTCTTGGCATTATCTTCTTCAACGCCTTCACGTACACCGGTTACCATGGCATCAATTTTATGGTTTGTTAATTTGTAATAATCTGTTAATTTTGAAGTATCAAAGTAAACATTGCCACCACTTTGATAAGCATATCCATCTTTAAGTAATTTAGTAATAATCTTAATATATTCTTCGATATTATCCGTAGCACATGAAACAATTTCAGGCCATTTGATATTTAGAGATTCTGCATCTTTTCTAAAAGCATCTGTATAGAATTTTGCAATTTCTAAAACAGTTTTGTTTTCTCTTTTTGCACCGCTCACCATTTTGTCTTCTCCAGAATCGGAATCACTTGTTAAATGCCCTACATCTGTAATGTTCATAACTCTTGTTACTTTATAGCCTAAATAATTTAATGATTTTTCTAAAATATCTTCAAATATATACGTTCTTAAGTTTCCAATATGGGCAAAATGGTATACAGTTGGCCCACAAGTATACATTTTTACATTTTCTTTGTCGTTTGGAATAAATTCTTCGACTGTTTTTGTTAATGTATTAAATAATTTCATATACATAACCTCTCTTTATATACTATAATACCATAGTTTACATTTCATAACTTATTTTTTTATTTTGTTATCTGAAATTTAATTCATGAAATTTTACTTAAAAATTGTTAATTGGATGAAAAACGACTATTATTGCACTATAGGATATTAAATAGTGATAAGTAGAGATTATTTCTTTTCATTAAGGTTTTATATTTTTTTTTACTTGTCTTATTTTTGTTATATATTTATCTAAATCAATAGAACTTACTCTTTTTATAAAGTTATCCACCATTTCTTTAGGTAGTATACAATTTTCATAAGGTATACCTGGATAATACTCATATGGATATTCTTTAAAATCGTCTTTCTTTACGTTATAATTTTCTTCCATATACAAATTCACACAATAATAAGCATGGTATAATTCTTTACAAAATTCTTCATAACTTTTGCTTACTAAATATTCGTTTGTAAAGCACTCACAAAAAAACAAATAATCTGTTACTAAATGTAAAAACCATCCTAACTCAAAATCATTTAGTGTTGGATGTTCTTCTAAAAAAGCATACAGATTTACTTTTCCACGAACATGACTTAACAAATCACTACCACGATTTTTTTCTGTATAATGTGTTTTGACATCATTTGTTACTGCATCTGGATATATGGTTCCTTTTATTACACTTTGTTCCTCCAAACTGGGATGCGTTTCTAAGTATTTTTTGACAATTGCAAGATGTAGTAATAAACAAGCCATATTAATTTTTCAATCTTTCTAAGATTGTATCACGTCCTAATAAATACAAACAATCTATTAAATTAGGTCCGCGCATAATCCCAATTGTGGCAATACGTATGGGCATGTATAACAGTTTTCCTGTCACTCCACTTTCTATTTCTATATGTTTTAATATTTCTTTTATCGTTTCTAGATTCCAATTTTCTGTTGTTTCTACTTCTTTTTTTAAAATTCTTAATGTATTTTGGATACTACTATCGCTTTTTAGAAAAGCAATACATTCTTCATCATATTCAACTTCAGAAGCAAAAAACATATGTGCTGTTAGTCCAATTTCTGCAGCAAAACTAATGCGATTTTTATTTAATAAAAGGAGATGATGAATCCAACTTTCTTCTTTTCCTTCCATATTATAAAATTTTTCTAAAAAAGGACGAACATAATTAATGTACTCAGTATCGTTCATATTCTGTATGTATTTTTTGTTAAACCACTCTAATTTTTTCAAATCAAAATGAGTAGGTCTTTTTCCTATACTTTCTATTTTAAATTCTTTTATTAATTCTTCTAATGTAAAAAACTCTTTTGTATTTTTTGGATTCCATCCTAAAAAGGCTATATAATTCAAAATGGCACTAGGTATAAAACCTTGACCTAATAAATCGGTCAGTATATCTTTTTTATCTGTCAGTATTTCTGGAATATGAATAAATTCTGGAAGAGGAAATCCTAAATCTTCATAAAGTAAAAGATATTTTGGAGTGCTGGTTAAAAACTTGGTACTACTAATTACATGTGTGATATTAAAAAGGGCATCATCTAAAACATTGGCAAAGTTATAGGTTGGAGTTCCATCACTTTTTATTAAAATTTGATCTTCTAACGTAGCATTCAGAATCGTGATATCTCCATAAACTAAATCTCTGAAACTCGTTTGACCCACTTCAGGCATTGTCTCACGAATAACATATTTTTCTCCTGATAGAATTTTCCGATTTGCTTCGTCTTTGGGAAAATTGCGACAGACTCTATCGTAAAGATATGAAGTTTTTTCTTCACTGGCTTCTAGTCTTTTCCGATTTAGTTCTTCTTTTGTACAAAAACAATAATAAGCTTTGCCTCTTTTTACTAATTTTTCAGCATAAGATTTATAAATTGGCAATCGTTCACTTTGGATATAAGAAACATTTTCTACTTCTTTTTTTGGTCCTTCATCATAAGTAAGACCAAAGAAACTTAAGATAGTATAAATAGATTCTTCTGCTTCTAAACTATATAAGTTTTGATTGGCATCATCAATTCGTAATATAAATTCTCCGTCTTCTTTCTTGGCAATTAAATAAGAAAATAAAGCATTTCGTAAATCTTCTATATCCATTTTTTTTTGAGGGCACATTGCAAACCTTGTTCTTGTCAAATGTATCACCACTTTCCAACCTGTTTTTATATGTATAAAGTATATCACACATTCTATGTTTTTTTTAGAAAAAAGAAAAAATAGTTTAGAAAGCGTCCTAAACTATTTTTATGAAATTATTTATGCTTTGACCATAAATAAGAAAATGTAATAATCCTAAATTGCAATCAACTTATTACTTATTCATAATAACACAACTCAAAGTGGAATTTCAATATCAATTTCACTATTGTATTTTTCAATTAAATTTTTTAAATTACGAAGTCCAAATTTTTCGCACTCTGCCTCTTTTTTAATCTTGTCAAATTTTATTTTTTTGTTTGTTAAATTTCTTTTTGTATATTCTTTTAAAACATGCTCATTTAATACTTCAAAAGTAATAATGTCTGTAAATCTTCCTAAAAATTCTTTGCTAAAATTTTCGCTTAATGTATTATCTTCTTTATTCATGAATCCAACACTTATGTTTGCTACTACATTGCTTGTCATAAAAATCATCGTCTTACTAAAATCAATTTTTTCTCCTTTGGCACTAGTAATAAAACCTTCATCCATAATTTGTAAAAATAAATTGAGTACTCTAGGATGCGCTTTTTCAATTTCATCAACTAATATAATCGAATAAGGATTGTCTAAAACACTACGAAAAATGAAAGAATCTTCATATCCAACATATCCAGCACTGACACCAATTAATTTATTTACTGATGTATCAAGATTATATTCGCTCATATCAAGACGAATCAGTTTGCTTTTCTTTATACTTTGGGATATCCACTTTACAGTCTCTGTTTTTCCTACTCCACTTGGTCCATTTAATAATAAGGCTAAAGGTTTGGTATCATTGTTAAATTTTAGCCAAAGATTTCTAAGTATTTTATTTATTGCTTTTTCTTGTCCTAAAATATTTTTTTGTAAATTCGTTCTTATTGTTTTGTATAGTTCTTTCTTGTTTTCAAGAAGAGGAATATTAGTTTTCTTTTCTAATGTTTCTAAAATATCTTTTTTGGTAATATTATTATTTTTTACTTTAGAAATTTTTTCTAATTGTAATTTTAAAAGATTTTCTTGTTCTTTGTAGCGCATTGCAATATCATAATCATTTTTTTTGATGGCTTCTTCTTTTTCTTTTTCTACTTGTTTCATTTTTTGAGTTAATTTATCAAGTTCTTTAAAGGATAGACCTTTTAGTTTTTGTCTTGCACAAATCATATCTAAAAGGTCAATTGATTTATCGGGATTACTTTTGTTTTTAATATATTTGTCTGCTAGTTCAACGATGTCTTTTATGTTTTCTTCACTTATTTTTAAATGATGATGTGCTTCATATTCTTCTTTTATTCCTAGTAAAATGTGTTCCGTTTTTTCTTTATCTGGTTCTTCTATTTGAATAGAATAGAAACGTCTTTCTAAAGCTTTGTCTTTGTATATAGAATTGTAATACTCTTCTGTTGTAGTAGCCCCAATGCATTTGATGTCTCCTCTAGCCAGATATGGTTTTAAAATGTCCGAGGCATTAATAGCTCCTTCCGCTCCACCAGCATTTAACATAGTATGGATTTCATCGATAAAAAGTATAATATTTTGATTTTCTATTACTTCTTTAATAATTTTTGTTAATCTTTCTTCAAACTCCCCACGATATTTTGTTCCAGATACTAATGAGCCCATTTCTAACATTACAATAGTTTTATTTAAAAGTTCATTAGGCACTAACTTTCTATTAATTCTTCTTGCCAGTTCTTCTACAATAGCCGTTTTGCCAACACCTGCACGTCCTATTAGCAAAGGATTGCTTTTTTTCTTACGAAGTAAAGATTCAATTACCAAATTGATTTCTTCTTCTCTTCCTATTACGATTTCTCTTTCATCAACATTTTTATTTAAGTTTATTCCAATCTCCATAATTTCTAATTTACTATTTTTATTTCCTACTAAACTAAATTTTAAATCTTCATAAATACTATCTAAATCTAAGTCTAAGCCCAACATAATACGAATAGCTATGCCTTCTCCTTCTTCTAGCATTGCGATAAATAAATGCCTTTCTGTTACTTTTCCTTTGTTATTTTCAGATGCATCATTTGTAGCATTTTCTATAATCCTTTTTAGCAACGGTGTATATAAGATAAAATCTGTATCTTTGTTTGATTTTCCTACAACGTTAATAAGTTCATTTTTAAAAATGTCAAATGTGAGTCCATACAATTTTAACTTTTTACTTACTTCATTTTCTTTCTCTAGTATGGCTAGTAATAAGTGTTCACTTCCTACATAAGGATGTTTTAAACTTTTACGTAATTTTTCTGCTTTTTTAAAAATTCCTGCTATTTCGATTCCATAATTATCAAACATAAATATCCTCCTAGTTTATTCTATGTTTATAATGTTTGAAATAGAAAAAAATTATGCAATTTTTTTAATATAAAATTATTGTATGGATTATAATGTTTGCTGACGAATGGGTATATTGACCATCGTGTAAAAGTTTTACCTTTAAATAGTATTTTTCTCTATTATTTTTTATATTAATTTTTAAATTAGATGTTAATTCGCTCATACGAAAAGTTTCTGAATTAGAAATTATAAAACTATTGATTGTTTGATCATTGCTTAATCCAAATGTTGTAGTCCCAGTTAAATCTCTATACCCTGTCCAATGTCTATAATTCATTTCTAAATTATTATATTGACTTACATCTATCATATTACTACTTACGATACTTCCATGAGTACCACTTATAACAGCATTTATTTGATACCCTGCCGAAGAGTTAGAAAATGACGCGTTAGAACTTGATTTTAATTCTAAAAAGTCTCCTATAACACTTGTTATTCTACCATCTTTATACAAATAACATGGTAGTCCTGCATTGTATTTTTCTTCTTCACTAATTACAGTGGAATTTAAAAATTTCTTGGCTACCTCTGTAGTATAATTTTCATTATTTTTTATTTGACTTTTTAAATTGTTTGCATTGGCTATTAGTTTCATAGCTTCTTCATTTATAATTATTTTATTTATATCCTCATTATTTGTTAAAAGTTGATCTACATTTTCTGCTTTACTTTCTATTAACTCTACTAATTTGCGAAAGTTATTTGATGAATCAAATGTAATTGTACAAATAGTCTCACTTTCTGTTAGATTACTTACAAATATTCCCCATTTTTCTTCATTCCATTCTGCTATAGCCCCTTTATCACATACTATTTCTTCTACTGCATACCCTTCTTCTTTCGTCGGAATTTTTGCTGATAACTTTCCATCTACTATGGCGGCTATTTTTATATCTCCTCTACTATTTTTAAAATTTGGGATTTTTCCTTTTAGCAAATTAAATTCTTTCTTCTCTTCATAGAAAGCAAATGTTCTATATAATGTAATTCCTCCTAATATTAGAAGTATTCCAACTATACTTCCTATTAGGATTTTCTTATTCTTTTTGTTTTTATTAAACTTCTTAATTTCACCTGGTTTTTTTTTACTTTCTAGTATACCCCCCCCCCACGTTGCTTCCTGAAGTTGGGAGGATATTTTTCATTATTTCTTTCATTCTTTTTTCCTCCTCTATGATAACTCCATTATAAAATATTT
>CAMYTM010000020.1 GCA_947297555.1 uncultured Mycoplasmatota bacterium
ATTAATATGTACATTGCTAAATATGAAGAAGGAAATATTTTTAATCATGAAGAGTTGCGTACAAGAAAGTTATTACTTCATAAGAAAGAAATTAAAAAATTAAAAGAAATAAGAGAGAAGGAACGTTATAGCATTGTTCCTTTAAAAATTTATTTTAAACATGGACGTGCTAAGGTTTTAATAGGAATTGCAAAGGGTAAAAAAATGTATGATAAACGTGAATCTATTAAAGAACGTGATGAAAAACGCGAGTCAAGAAAGTATATTTAATTCTTTTTTGGTATTCTTTATGATATAATATTTTTAGGTGGTAAGATGAAAAAATACTTCCGCAGGCTAAATAAAAAACAAAGAACCTTTTTCTTTTCTACAATTGGCGTTTTTCTTATTTTTGGTATTTTTTTAACGTTTCCAGTTTTTTATAAATTAAATTATAAATCATTTAAGGAAGAAGAAAAACAAGTAGAAGTGCCTAAATTGAAAATTATAGATTTAAATAGTAAATCACGACCAATTGCTGTGATGATTAATAATATTGGAGTTGCTAGAGATTATCACTCGGGCTTACAAGATGCTTATTTAGTATATGAAATGATTGTTGAGGGTGGTTTAACTAGGTTAATGGCTATTTTTAAAGATGCTACTACATAGCGAATTGGAAGTATTCGTAGTGCTAGGCATTATTATTTAGATTATGTTCTTGAGAATGATGCAATCTATGTGCACTGGGGGTATAGTGAATATGCTATGAGAGATATAACAAAATTCAAGATTAACAATGTTAATGGTCTTACATATGGGAATCAATATTTTTGGAAAGATAATACGTTAAAAGTAGCAACCGAGCATAGGGCCTTTTCTAGTATGGATTTCATTCATAAGGGAATGGAGAAGTTAGGCTATCGTATGACAACAGAAGAAGAGCCTCTTCTAAATTATAGTGTTGATAAGATAGATGTTAGTCATATGGAAGGAGCAGTTCCTGCTAATAATGTAAGTATAAAGTATTCTGGTAGTGTTACCACAACTTATCTTTATGATGCTCAAAATGAAAATTATAAAAGAAGTGTAAATGGAAAAGCACATACTGATTATGTTACAAAAGAGCAATATACCACAAAAAATATTATTACTTATCAAGTAAAAAATTCGACGATTTCAGGGGATTATAAAGGTAGACAAGATTTGGAGACAGTGGGAAGTGGTACAGGCTATTTTATTAGTAACGGTTATGCTGTTCCAATTGTGTGGTCAAAACCAAATAGAAATTCTAAAACTGTTTATAAGTTAACAGATGGTACTACCTTGAAGGTAAATGATGGAAATACTTATATACAAATTCAACCTGTTGGTCAAGATTTAGTTATTTCATAATATTAATATAAAAACATACTATTAGATGAGGAGGAAAAAATGCAAACGTTAATAGATTTTTTGGTTAATAATTATCTTTGGTTTATTATTATTTCTTTAATTTTAATATTTGCTTTAATTGGCTATTTGGTAGATACTAGCGAAAGAGCAAATAAAAAGAATCTTTTTAATGAGGATGATTTGGAAAATCCAGAAATGGTAAAAGAGTCTGTAAAAATCGCAGAGCCTATGGAAAGTTTAAATATGGATATGGGTACTGAAGAAATTCAGGAATTAAATAAAGATGTTATTATAATGCCAAAAGTAAAAGAGGAAACTGTACAAAATACACAAACTCATGAAACTACTTCAAAAGAATCGCCGGAAGTATTAGATATTGAATAAAAAATAGGAAGTTTATTTTGATATCCTATTTTTTTATGTTGCATTTTTCGTTATTACATAGAATTTTTGTTTTTTGTATTTTTTCTTTTTTGGAACATTTGAGATCTACTTTTAATCGAAATTCTTTCTCAGATGTTTTGGTAAGAATGATATAACTATTTAAATAGTTGCAATATTTATTATTTTCATCTTTGATATCGTCAATTAATTTTAGGTTTTTCATTTCTTCTAACATAAAAGATGCAGAATCTCCTATATTTTGTGGAAGGGTATTGTTTTCAAAATAATGTAAGATGGCATTTGTAATAATCATCATGTTTTCGTTTAGTTTATTGTTTTGTTGTTCATTATGTTTTTTTAAACGAACCATGGTGAATATGATAAGAATCATAGAGAGTAGTAAAATGAGTAACTTAAAAAGAAGTAGTTTGTAATTGATTTTTGTAAGAATAGTAGGAATTTGAAAGTTTTTCTTTTCTTTAGATTTTTTTTCAATTATTTTCATCTTTGGAATATTTCTATTCTTCTTTTTTTGTTTATCTATTTTTCTTTTTTTGTATTTTATTTCTTTTTCCTCGTACATAATGTTTCCCTTCTTTTGCTAAACTATTATACATGAATTTACAATTATTGTCATATAAATTTTATGGAAATTTTTATAAATATATGATAGTATACGTATACGGGGCAGTAAATGGCTTTCGACAATTATTACTAGATATGATGGCAAGTGGTAGGCATACCTTAAATGCACAAAAATAATAAATAACAAAACTGAAAAAGCCTTTGGTGGCTTCAATCCTGTTTTTGCCTAATATAAGGTTAAGGGATTACTTCTACTTACTTTCTCTTATAGGGTAAGATAGGGGTTCATATATATAAGATATATTATAGAGTTGTTTAAGGCTTTATAATGAATTAAACTTAAACTAGTTATGTGATAGGTACGTTATAGCCAGTTATATAATAAAATTATAAATCTAACTAAACTTGTAGAAATTGTATTATAGGGTATTTTGGACAGGAGTTCGAATCTCCTCTGCTCCACCAGATTGATAGGAAACTCGAACTTTTTATTCGAGAGTAATAAATATTAACTAGAAGTACCGTCTAGTTTTTTTGTTATTTAAGGATTGGAAGTGAAGAGTATGGATGTTGTTAAGGAATTAGAGTTTGATAAGGAAGTCTTAAAAAGGATTGAAATGATATGTAGATTTGCTTGTGTTAAGCCGACTATTAGAAAAGGAAGTATTATCAATATTAAAGGAACTAACATTGCTTATTTAAGTCCACATATTATAACAATCAAAAAGAATAATTATTTAATATTCAATGGAAGTGATACTTTATTTGTAAATGACTATTCTAAAAGCATTAAATTAAAGGATTTAGAAGTTCATATTAAAACAAATTAATTGTTTTAAAACTAGGCGTGCAAAAAGGAAGTACAATACTTGAGGTTAAAAGTATGGTCTTTTTGTACTTTTAATCTCTCTAAAAAAAAGAAAAGGAGAGATGAAAGAATGAACGAAACAAAGAAAATTGCAGGGATTTACATTAGAGTGAGTACACTCGACCAAGCTCGTGAAGGGTTTAGTTTAGGACAACAAGAAGAACAACTAAAAGCACTTTGTGAGCGTAAAGGTTATGAAGTATATAAAGTATATGCTGATGAAGGAATAAGTGCTAAAAACGATAAAAGACCAGCATATAGAGAAATGTTAAAAGATGTTAAAAACGGTACAATCAATGTAATAGTTGCTTTTAAAATGGATAGACTTACTAGAAGTGTATATGATGTTGAAAAACTAATGACAGTAGTTGATAATGCAGGTTGTGATATAGATTGTTTAAATGATTCTTCAAATACTACTACATCTACTGGAAGATTAACTTTAAGAATTATGACAAGTGTAAGTCAAAATGAAATAGAAAAATGTTCAGAAAGAACAAAGTTTGGAATGGTGGGTGCGATTCAAGCTGGACACATTCCAAATCATACACCACTTGGATTCAAAAGAGATAATAAAAAGTTAGTCCCTGATCCAATGACTAAGGATATAGTTATTAGAATGTATGATTTATATTTAGAAGGTAAAAGTTATCAAGCAATCGCAAATATCTATAATAAAGAACAAGTTTTAGGTAAAACAAATTGGAAAGATTCTACTATCGGTAAGATAATGACTAACGAACTTTATAAAGGTGATTATCTTCATGGAAAGAAAACAAAAAATCCTACTTATTATGAAAATGTTGTTGAACCTATTGTATCTAAAGAAAAATGGGATAATTGTCAATATCAAAAGAAAAGAAATGCTAGGCATTATGAAAGAACAGCCACTTATCTATTTACTAACAAACTAAAGTGTTCAGAGTGTGGAAGATTTCTAGGTGGCTGTGCTACTACCAAATCTAATGGCAAGAAATACTATTATTATAAATGCAAAAAATGTAAAACAAACTACAAGGAAGAAGAAATTAAAAATGGATTATTGATAGAATTATACGAATTAATTCAAAAAGATAACTTAATTAATAAATATTATACCCCTTTTATTAAATCTAAATTAGACAATAATACCGAAGAATTTACTAAGAAGATTAAAGAATTAGAAAAACAAAAAGATAGAATTAAAAGTGCGTATATGCAAGGCATTGTTAAAATGGATGAGTTTGGTAATGAATTAAAATCTATCGAGTTTAATATTGAAGAATTAAATAAGAAAATCAAAGAACAAAAGCAATATGAGAATTTTAATTTTACTACTAATGACTTGTTAATTTTAGAAGATACTAAGAAAATCGATGAACTTATTTATCCTGATAAAATTATGGAAAATATTTTAAGTTTAACTAATTCTCCAAGAGAAGAAATGAAAAGAATTATTGCTACTTATATTGATAACATTGAAGTTAAAAAGGTTGGAGAACAAACACAACTAAAATATATCGAATATAGAAAGAACTTTCTAGCCGATTTAGTAAACTTTCATAATGAATATGGTGTTCCATGTAATTGGAGTATCTTTGCTGATTCTAGTGGTTCTAAGATTGCTATGAATCACGAAGGAAAAACACACAAAGAGGCACAAGAATATTTTGATAAATTGAAAGACACTATCAAAAATGATAAATTAAAACTAAATTACTATGAAATTGCAACAGACGACCAGCTAGAAGATGTTGGATTTATCCCTAATGGAGATTATGAAAAAGTATTAAGATTAATTGTTTTATCTGATTCAAAAAGGTATGATGATAAAACATTAAGATTAGGTGTGATAACACTAGATATGGAAAGTGCAATCCTAAGTCGTATTGGTAAGACAAAGGAGGCAAACAATGAGTTATGCTATATTTAGGTGTAAAGGTGTTAAATCATTGAGTGATTTATCTAATAGAGGTAAGCATAACAAGAGAGAAAAAGAATCTTATAAAACAAATCCTGATATTAGAATAGAAGATAGTTCTAAAAATATTGAACTTATCAAGTGTGATAAGAAATATATTGAAAAATTTTATGAAATAACAAAAGATTATCGTTTAGAATTTAACGAAAGAATGAAAAATCAAAGATCTGATAGAAAGAAAAGCTTTTATCAAATGGTAAATGATTCAAAAAGTGTTGTTGCTGATGAAATACTTTTTACCAGTGATAAGATATTTTTTGATAGTTTATCTAAAGAAGAATTAATGAAATGGGCAAATACTGTATTAGATTTTGTTTATGAAGATATGGGTTATAAAAAAGAACAAATTATTCATGCAACACTGCACATGGATGAAAAAACACCTCATATTCATTTAGTTGTTGTACCACTTGTTAAAAAGTTTGATAAACGAGTAAATAAGGAAAGATACTCTATTTCTAAAAAGGCATACATCAAAAATAGTATTCATTTAAGTGAACTACAAGATAAATATTGTAATCGGTTAAATAAAAATGGTTTTAAATTAGAAAGAGGACAAAAAAATACAGGTGTAAAAAATCTTACTCCGAAACAACTAAAACAAGTAACAAGAATATTCAATAAAGATTTAGATAATGCCAAATGGGAACTTAATCGCAAATATAGAACACTCATTAATAAAATGGAGAGCAAAACTAAAGGTATCTTAAATAAGAAAATAGTATTTGATTATAATACCTATTTAGAACTAATGGATTATTTAAAACAAGCAAATGAGGCAGTTAATATGGTTGCCAAAAGTGAAGGCCTTTATAAAGAATTAGAAAAAGAAATTAAATATTATAAAGTCTTTTTAGCAGTTAATGATGAAAAAGATAATGAAATAAAATATTTAAGAAATGAACTTGAAAAAGTAAATAACAAATATGATTCTTTAAAAAGTTTTATTTCTAATTTGCTTCAATTACTAAAAGGTATATTTAAGAAGATACTATCTATTGGTACTGATAAAGAAAAAGATTTAATTAGTAAACAACTAAAAGAATGTTTTGATAATCATTTATATAGTGATTCTGATATTAATGATATTGTTAAAGATACATCAAAAGAGGTAGAATTAACAAATTATACCGAAGAAAAGGACTACGATTATTTTTAAAATCGTAGTCCTTTAATACTAAATGGTGTCAATTTAGTAAAACACACTTGTACATTGACATAATCAATGAACGTGTGAAAACAATAAATTGTTTTGAAATTTATAATTTTTAACAAATACTATTCCATTTTTTCTGATTTTTGATATAATAAATAACTAATTAAAGGAGTGATTTTTAATGAACCGTTTAGAATATATTGAGGTTAAGGAAGCTACAGAAATACCTTTAAATCGTTGGAATAATGTAACATTTAGATTTAGTGATACATATTACACAATTGTTGAAGGTAATATCCCTTTAGAAGTTGCAAATACTATTTATGAAAAATATCCAGGAAATCCTTATGGTATAAGAGTTAATGGTGGATGTAATGATTGGAATCCAAGTGAAGTTTTTCCTCATTATTACCATATTGATACAAAAGAAGGACTTGTAATTTTTATAACAGAAATGAAAGATTATTTTGCTAGAAAAACTGGATTACCAGAAACTGATGTTCAAAAATATGATGAATTAATGGCTAGAATAAATTCAAAAATTCTAGAAAAGGTAAATCTTTCTATTTCAACCAATGAATGGATGCAATCAGATGAGGAAAATAGGGAAATTTTTTTTCAAACTGTGTCAAGTAATGAAAAAACATCTTTTGGAAAAGAGTTTAGAAAAGCAGTTGATGATTTTGACAAAACTATTAATCCTTTTATAAATCAGGATATAGAATTAGATGAAGTTGGAAGCTATATTAAAAAGGTTAATATTAGTGCTAATACTTATGATTCTAAGGATAATGATGGTATGATGAGAAAAAATTGTTGTGGAATGCATATAACTGATTTAGAAAGCGGAAATAAAGTTATTTTTTATAGAAATTTTGATGGATTTTCATATCAATTACAGTATACTTTAGGGGAAGATCAATACCTAGATGTTTTACATTACTATTCTACTAGAGAAACCGATGATAATGATAAAGGAGAATTTATTGCTATCAATTACTGGGGAGACAATATCCCACAAAAAATAGATATAAGATATAATCTTACAAAGGGTATTGCAGGTTCAACTTATGGTCAAAAAACTCCTATTACACCAGATCAAGAAAAATTTGTTTATGACGAATTATTAAAAGCAATTGAGCTAGCTTCTTCAATAACTTTAGATAATATGAAAAAGAAAGGCATTCCTAAGCAATTATTACCAAATAATCAATAAACTATAAAATAAGCATATAAAACATATAATAATGTTATTTTATAAAATTTTATGATATACTATAGTCAGTTAATAAATTATTACTGACTATTTATTTTGCTCAAAGAGTTGTTGTACTTCTCTCTTTCGGGCACCATTGAGCAATCTATTCTAACTTTTGTTAGATTTAAACATATAGTATCAACTTCAAAAAGAAGTTGATTTTTTGCATTTAAGAAAAGAAAGGAATAGATTTAGATGATTAAATTAAAAACAAAAGAATTACATTTTGATGAAGAACTAAAAAAGAAAATAGAATTTATTTGTGATTTTTGTAATACAAAACCTACTATTATAAATGGTAGTATCAAAAACATAGAACACACAAATTTGAACTATATTGAACCTCATAGAGTTATTATTAAAGGTATTACTTTTCTAGTTTTTAATTATTCTAAAACTATATATGTTGGAAGTCTAGCAAATTCCCTAGAAATAAAAGATTTAGAAGGTTTTATTAAATCAATAGATTAAATGTATTAAAATCAAATCAACTTCTCTTAAAATGCCTTTAAATAGGCAAAAATTGGTAATTATGTCTTGACTTTAATGTTTAAATATCTATAATAGATAAGCA
>CAMYTM010000021.1 GCA_947297555.1 uncultured Mycoplasmatota bacterium
TACTGTGGTAGAGAGCATTATTGCTATTTTTAATCATTATGAAGAAGACACGACTAGAAGTATTTATATTTCAAGGTGGATTTAAAGTAGTAGTTTTTCATTATAATAAAATAAAAAAACTCCTTATGAAGTATTCAAATCGGGCTTTAAAGGAGTCTTTTTATTTAAATCTGAAAAGTTCAAATAAATTTTCTTTCTTTTGTACTTTCGTTACATATTTGTAACTTTTCTTTTATTGTTTGTTTTATTAAAATCAAAAGATATTTAATATTTCAAAAAATTTATTTACTTAACTGGAAAATAAAATGAAAGCACATACTAATATTGCTACGAGCAAAATCGAAGCAAACAAAAATCGCATTTCAGCGATTATCTTCCATGTATGAAATTTTCGTCATTTTCTTTTCTTTTCTCAGGAGCATAAACATTATTTACAAACAATTGTATTTCGTCTTTAGTCATAGTTTGTGGAATTTGATGTGATTCCATATAAAATATTATTGGTTCTACTTCGCAAGCAAAATCATTTTTTATATAAACATGCTCTTCAAAAACAGGATATATTTTTCCAGTTAATAAACTTTTTAAACCTAACGGAGTATTTACTAAACTAGAATAATAACTATTATGACCTGGCTTACCTTGAAATAAACCATCTCCATTTGGATAACTTGTTATTCTTTTATCATAATCATTAACTATTCCCACATAAACATCTTGAGTAAAGTATTGTTCTTTCATAACAATTTTTTTCTTTCAAATATTGGTTGCTATTCTACATTAAAATAGGTATCTTGTCAAATTTCAGTTCATAAAATACTAGATAACCCCTATATGTTTTGACATCTCACTGTCGTTCATATCAAAATCTAAGTGGTTCATAAAATAATTTATAAATTTATCGTGTTCGCTTGTTTAAAATAATTACCCATAGTATAATTACTTTAGGGAATACCAGTTGTTGGGTGTCTACCTCCAATCTTTTATAGAGAGGAGGTTTGATAAAATGAAAACTAAAACTTTCATAGTAAAGGTTTTGAAACTCATTGCTATCATTTTATTACTCTCCACCTTATTGGTGTTAGCAATAAAAAAATGACACTCATTCTTAGAATAAGTGCCTAACTAATTTAAATTGGGTAGACACTCAACTTAGCGAAACTGAATGTTCCCTTTTTTTATTTTATGCAAGTTTCCTTGACATATTCATAATAACATAAAAAAAGACTTTTAACAAGTCTCTTATCTAAAGTTCGAACTATTCGAACAGATTGTTCAATGGTAGCGCCGGGGAGATTCGAACTCTCGACCTACCGGGTATGAACCGGTTGCTCTAGCCAACTGAGCTACAGCGCCACAAATAAACAATATAATGATAGCATACTTTAGGATGTCTTGCAACTAAAAACTTCATTTTTTTATATATATTTTTGCTAAATTTTTAAATAAATGATATAGTATTAATAGAATAAGGAGGATTTTCTATGGAAAAAAAAGGATATTCTATATTTGTCTCAAGTTTGTTTTTAATAGCGATAGTAGTATGTTTTATAAGTGATGTAGTGGTTCATAATCAGTTTACTTGGTCCATATTAGTAGTAGTTTCTCTTGCATTTTCTTGGGGAGTGATTATTCCTAGTATAAAGTTAGGAATAAAAGGCATAAGTCGTAGTTTAATTGTTTTAACTATACTTTTACTTCCATATTTATATATATTGGGCTATTTACTACAAGTAGAAAAATTATTTGGTGTTGGTACTTGCATTTCTTTGGTTTCTTTATGGTATTTATGGAGTGTCTATTTTTTATTTAAGACATTAAAAAAAAGGCAATACTTGGTTTTAGGTATTACTTGTTTTCTTGGTATACCACTTTCATTGTTTATTCATATTATTTTAGTTCGATTTGCGATTGAAAATAATCTTACTAGTTGGGATTATCTATCGTTTTTCATAATGTTTTTATTATCTATTATTTTTATAGGTAAAGACTATTTTGAGTATAAAAAGTTAAGAACCAAAAGAAAATATGATTTGTAAAATTTTGAATATTCTTAAAAGAATGGAATAATATTAAAATTTGCTTTCATTTATTTTTATAATCTGGTATATTATTTATAAGGAGTGTGAAAAGATGAAAAAAGTCATGATGGGAATTGTTGCTTGTTTATCTCTTATGTTGCTGACTGGTTGTGGGAATGAGCAGAAAACAATGAATTGTTCAAGAACTATGAACCAAAGTGGTGCCTCTATTGATTTAAAATATGAAGTATTATACACTGGTGCATATGTAGATGTTGTAAAATCAAAAGAAAAAATTACAAGTGATGATGAAGAATTATTGGAAACATATCGTAAGAATGTCGAGACACAATATGCCCCATATAAAGATGTTGAACATTATGTTACGAATGTTAGTATTGATGGTAATGTTTTGACAAGTACTGCTGATATTGATTATACCAAAATTGATACTTCAAAAATGATTGAGATTGATTCTGCAAACGGAAGTCTAATTCAAGACGGAAAAGTAAAGTTAGAAACCATTAAGAGTTTATATGAATCTATGGGAATCACTTGCGAAAAGTAATATAAAGTAAAAGTAGAGTTTTCTACTTTTTTGTTTCATTTAGATTTCTACAAAACGTAGAGAAAATATTTTAGTAAACTGTGTTAAAATATTTTTAAGGTGATGAAATATGAACATAGGATATAGAATAGCAGAAATGCGAAAAAGAAAAAAATTAAGCCAGCAAGAATTAGCAGATAAACTTTTTGTAAGTGATAAGACTATTTCTAGTTGGGAAGCCAATCGTACAGAGCCAAGTTTAGCATTCGTAGCCAAAATGAGTGAAGTTTTTGATTGTAATATTAGTTATCTTGTTTATGGAGAAATAAAAAGGAATGATATTGAAACAGAAATCCGTTTTAAACTTACTGAAAAAGAGTATAAAGAATTAGAACTGTTTTTTAAAAACAATGCAATCGTTTTAGGAGAAAACAAGCAATTGGATATTTATTTTCAACCAACTTATCGTGCTTTTATTGATCATGAAAAAATTCAGAACAAAGAAGAAATAAAAGAATGGTTACGAATTGGAAAAAGAGGAAACAAATTTATTTTAAATTATAAAAATTGGCATGTTAATTATTGTGATGAATATGAAGTAGAACTGGATAATAATGAAAATTTGATGAAAATATTTACTGTTTTAGGATTAGAAGAATTAATTAAGGTAGAAAAAGTACGAAAAACATATTGCTATCAAGAAAAATATGAAATTGCATTAGATTCAATTAAGGATTTAGGATATTTTATTGAGATAGAAGTAAAGAAATATTCCGAATCTATTTTAAATGAATATGATACATTATTAAAAATGGCTAAAGATTTCCATTTAAATTTGGATTTAATTGATAATAGGGGATATCCTTATCTTTTAATAGAACAAAAATATAATAATATGGAATAATAAAAAACACTTAATTCAAAACTCGAACTAAGTGTTTTTTAATTTATATGGAAACACTTAACAAAAATCTCATTACTTGTTTCCATTTTTATTATGAACATTTTTTTGTCGTTTATACATTATAATTTGTTATTTTCGTAAA
This sequence comes from uncultured Mycoplasmatota bacterium, assembly GCA_947297555.1. Taxonomy (GTDB): domain Bacteria; phylum Bacillota_I; class Bacilli_A; order RF39; family UBA660; genus MGBC108787. Next base: position 3,615 of record CAMYTM010000021.1, read on the forward strand.
AACCTTTAATAGAAAGTAAAATCTTATCTATGCTTTTATCATTAAATGGTTTGTTTAGAACATCTAAAATAGGGTAACTAAATACTTTTTTAATCGTTTCTTCTGTATCGTCTCCGGTAATGATTACAACAGGTATCTTATCAATTAAATTGTTTTCTTTTAAATATCTTAATACTTCGAATCCATCTAATCCTGGCATATTTAAGTCGAGTAATATAGCGTAAATATCATTATTTTGAAGGATAGCAATGGCGTCACTTCCATCACTAGCACGTGAAATTTTATATTCTTCTGCCATATTTTTTTCTAAGTAATTCAAAATAATGTTAGAATCATCTGCAATTAGAATGTTCTTTTTATTGCTGATTTCTGTACTAAAGTAATTATTTAGAAGAGTAACTATATTGCGTACCGTTTCTTTTAAAGTATTGAAATTTGCTAAAATGTAGTCTTTATTTCCTTCTTTTCCTTTTAATTCATGATTTAAAAAAACTTCAGAATCTTTCATAAAACCTAAGTATTTTGCTTCACTTTTTATACTGTGAGCAAGAATAGCATAGTTTGACCAATCGCTTTCATTTTTATAATTTTCCAAACTTGCAAGTTTGGAGTTCAAAGTATCTTTGAACTCTTTTAAACTTTCATTATAAGAATCCATATCTCCCCATAATTCTAAAGCGGCATTAACATCAACATTATTATTTTTTAATAAATCAATTTTATTCGTCATTATCATTTCCTCCTAAATATTTATTTAAAACTCTGTCAAGTTCGTATCTATCAATTGGTTTGGATAGGTAAGCGTTAAATCCGGCATTTAAATATTTTTCGTCTGTTCCTTCAATTGCATCAGCGGTTAGGGCGATTACAGGGATATCAAATCCGTCCATTTCTTTTAATCTTCTTAATGTTTCAACGCCATTCATTTTTGGCATCATAATATCCATTAAAATTAAATCAAAAGTTTGGGTTTCTAATGCTTCTAAACATTCATAACCACTTTCTACCATTTTAACATTAAAATTATAGGGCTTTAGTATTTGGTTGGCAACTTTTAAGTTGATTTTAGAGTCATCTACAATTAGAATGCGTTTTCCAGGATTATTAGTGTAATTAATTTCAATTTCTTCTGTATTGCTTTCTGGTATTTCCATACTAATAATTTCTTGTTCTATATAAACTCTAAAAATAGATCCTTCTTGAAATTTACTGTCAACAGTAATTTTTCCACCCATCATTTCTGCTAAACTTTTTGTAATAGCAAGCCCAAGACCCGTACCTTCTATTGTTGTATTTCGATCCTCATCAATTCGTTCAAATTTATTAAATAATTTACTAATATCTTCTTTTTTTATCCCACGACCTGTATCTTTAACAGCAACATAGAGTAGGCATTTTTTTGTATCCTGACGGTTGATACAGGTTACATTAAATTCTATTTCTCCTTCATCTGTATATTTTGCAGCATTGGTAAGTAAATTTAGTATTATCTGTTTTACTTTTCCCATATCTCCTTTTAAAATACCAGGTAAATCAGGGGTAATGTTTACTTTAAATTCAATTGGTTTATTCCCAATTCTAGGTTTTACAAGTTTACAAAGTGAATTAAACACTTCTCTAGGATTGTATTCTTTAGAAATTATTTCCATTTTATTGGCTTCTATTTTTGATATATCTAAAATTCCATTTACAATTTCTAGTAGGTTATGAGAAGCGTCTACAATGTCTTTCGCAAATCCTTTTATTTCTTCTAAGTCGTTAGAAGGAAGCATACATTCACTAAAACCAACGATAGCATTAAGAGGGGTTCTAATTTCATGTGACATACTTGATAAGAATTCTGTTTTTGCTTGATTGGCTTTGTCCGCTTGTTCTTTAGCAATTTCAAGTTGGGTAATTAATTTTACATCGGGATTTTCAATGGTAAAGTACATGATAATTACAACAATGCATAATAAGTAATTTATTAGAAATAAGTCAGGGAAAAAATTTTGAATAAAAAAGTTCAATAACATCAAGATTACGAAAATGTATAAAGGTTTTGTTTTATTTTTAGCGATATTTTTTCTATATCGTATTGAAGTATAGATGGAGTACAAAATTAAAATGAATGATATTAAGTAAGTAATATTTACTGATAATCCTTTTGGAACAATTATATTGTTATTTTCAGAGTAATTAACTGGTAATGCTAAAATAAAAGGGGCTATAAAAATAAATATAAGGGCAAATCTGTAAAAAAAGGAAGAGAGTTTTTTCTTTTTATTTTCTTCTGGAATACTAATAGATTTTATATAGAAGGCAAATAAGATTACCCAAAGAATAAAATAAACAAATACTAATTTTGAAAATAACATATAAACAATATTTGTATAGTTATATCCACAATTGTATAAGATGGAAGTTGTAATATCTAGTGATATTCCTATTGTAGTTAAAATAAGTAAATATTTATATATTTTTGTTTCTATATTGTTAACTCTTTCTTTTGAAAAAAATACACACATTATAATGATAATAAATATTAATCCGCTAATTGAGAAATATAATCCCATGATGAAATCACGTCCTTTACTATTCTATCTAAATTTTACCATATACTTAGTCTTCTTTCAATTAAAAAGATATACATTTTAGTATACCTTTCGAACCAAATTAAGTCCATTTTCTTGTGAATTTTTCTTTAAATCTTGTGCTTCATAAAAAGGTGCATTTAATTTTCCATTGTCTGTTTTTTGAAGTGGTTCAAGGGTGTATTCAATATATCCTGGAAGAGCGCTAGCCCCTAGAGTACTTTCAATTAGGGTTTCCATTTTATTTTTTAATACTGTTGTATCTATTTGGTCATTTGTTAGGCAAATGTGATAACTTGGCAAAAATTGATATTTTTCGTCAGGAACTTTTGTAACAACAACTTCTTTAATTTCAGGTAACTCCAATAATTTTGCTTCTACTTGTTCAGGATAGATATTATCTACACCGCAAACAAAGTTTCTTTTTTGTCTACCAGCAAATTTGAATTCATTATTATCGATTCCACATCTTCTAACTAAGTCTCCAGTAATATACCATTTTGTTCCGTTTTCATCGTAAATGAATACTTTGTTTGTTTCTATTATATTATTGTGATATCCAAGCATCATTCCAGGACCGCTTACTAAAAGTATACCAACTTCACCAATAGGGACTTCTGGTAATTTTTGATAGACATTAGGTTCAAAGTTTTCTAATAATTTTAAAGAAACAACTTTTGATCGTACAAATGGGATAGCAAACCCGATTGTTCCAGGAGTATTTTTTCCTCCCATGTTAACGTGAGTAGGTGCCCACATTTCGGTTAAACCAAGACCATCACCAATTTCAATGTAACATCCACCTTCTTTTAAGGCTTTTTCATCTGAATTTTTATCTTCTGGTTTAAACATTTCACCACCAGATAAACCTTGTTTTAAATTACTTAAACTTCCTGGTTTAATATTTGGAGTTTGTGCAATAGCATTCCAATGAACGGGGCCACCCATGGCACCATCTGCTTGTGTTCTTACAAGTTCATCATAAAATTTATTTGGTAGTGCATCTAATGTTAAAGCAAATTCTAAATTTTTACATAGAGCATAGTGCATAACTAGTCTACCAAAACACATATGTCCAAATGGAATATTTCCTAAATGTGTCATACCTGGTTCTAGAATTAATACTTCATCTAATGCTTTTACAACACTATTTAACCCATTACTTGATAAATCTACTCCTTTATGAATTCCTGTACTACCACCTGTGAATAAAACATCATTTATTTGATTTGGAACAAATGGTGCTCTTTCAAATGGAGCATTTTTTCCTTCTCGTATAATTTTTCTTAAATTATGATTTTTACCAAATACCTTGTTTCCGTCTAGAAATTGCTTAGCATTGTATACCATTTTCATAAATGGACTATTCATTGATTCTAATAGGGAATATAAAATAGGGGATATGTTTAAAGACTTACAAGCCTCTTTGCATTTTCCATACATCATATCAACAGTGATTAAGCGTGTTGGTTTCACCATTTCAATATCACGTTTCATTTTGTATTCATTGTTTAAAGGACTTAATCCAACCACAGTTGCTCCAATAATATCTAGTGCATATAAAAGATAAACAAATTCAGGTGTATTAGCACCACAAACGGCAATAACATCATCTTTTCTTATTCCTTGTTTGTAAAGAGCACGAGCATATTCTTCAATTCTTGTATGAAGTTCTTCATATGTAATTTTTTCCTTTTTCCCTTTAAATGATAAAGCGTTATAATTCATGTATTTTTGATTTCTTTCTAATAGAAAATCATACTTAGAATTATTTGGAATCGTTACTTCCTTTTCTTCCTTTGTATATTGGTTTACAATTTTAATTTTTTCCTTATTTTCCATATATTTTCTCCAATTCTTTCTTTGAGTTACTACAATTTTAATATAAATTGTTTTTTTAAATATTACAATATTACTTTACATATCTAGTATCAAATATGTTACAATA
>CAMYTM010000022.1 GCA_947297555.1 uncultured Mycoplasmatota bacterium
ACGATATACTATGGCTCTTGGATTATCCCATGAACGAAAAACTGCTTTTACGGCCCCCATTAATTGTTCTACGGGTTCTTGTGGAAACTCTTCTCCGTTCATATTTTCTTTATAGACATTTTTAAACTTTACAATCAATTCTTTTAAATCTTCGCTGGTAAGTTCAGTATCGTAATGAATTCCTTTGGCTTCTTTTACTTCATCAATGATTTTTTCAAAATAACTTTTTGGAACCTCCATAACAACATCTGAATACATTTGAATAAATCTGCGATATGAATCATATGCAAATCTTGGATTATTCGTTTTAGCAGCAAATCCCTCTACTGCTTCATCATTCAAGCCTAAGTTTAAAATAGTATCCATCATACCTGGCATAGATGCACGAGCACCACTTCTTACAGATACTAAAAGTGGGTCATTATTGTCTCCAAACTTCTTTCCTTGTAACTCTTCTAATTTTTTTAAAGCCTCAAAAATTTGTTTTTTAATTTCTTCACTAATTTCTTTACCATCTTTATAGTAAGCCGTGCAAGCCTCTGTTGTAATGGTAAATCCATTAGGAACAGGTAAACCTAAATTAGCCATTTCTGCTAAGTTAGCCCCTTTTCCTCCAAGTAGTTCACGCATACTTGCATTTCCTTCTTGGAACAAATACACATATTTTGCCATTTTCTTCCTCCTTTTAATGGTTTATTTTATTATAGCAACAGAAAAAAAATACGACAACGAAAGTCCGTATTTTTGACAAAAAATGTACAAATTACTTATGAATATTTTTAAAATTAATTCTGAATATCTCATTCTACTTCCTGTTTTAAATTTAGTTTTAATTCTTGAGAATAGTTTTCTAAACATTGAGCATCATTTTTGAAATCTGAAATCATTTTATTGAATTGTTCTTGACGAAGAAGCAATTCTTCTTTTCTTTTTTCAAGAATTTCGATAACAGAAGTATTACCACAAACAGTAAGATAATCTCTTGTAATTGAACTAATAACTTGAGATATACGTTGTCCACTTAAATTTATTTTGAAAAACAAATAATCTTCTTCATACCCAAGCATTTCCTCTGTGCACTCATAATGTGTTACCCTTGCCACTACATCAAAAACTTCTTTATTTATCTTGGATTCACTTATAGAAAACAATACAGGTGTAATAAAATAACTTTTAGATATATCATAAATCCTTTGATAGCCATCATTTCCTATAATGATTAGATTTTCGTAACTGGTTTTTTGGGGGAAATCCAAATGAGAATAAACTAATACAGGAAGTCCGTCTTTTATACAAAGGTGACAATAACCTGAATCATTTATTCTGGTTCTTACATCTTTATATTTGTATTCTACTAAAAAATCATTATTTCCACAACGAAATCCTTTTTTATTTTTTTCCAAAAACATTAGAAAAGTTTCAGCAGTTGGTATCCCATTCTCTTCTGTTAAAGAAGTACCTTAAACTTCACAATAATTTTCATTAACTAGTCCCAAACATCGGTACTTTTTTTCACAATTTCCAACAATTTCTATAACCGTCGCCTCTGCAAGAGCAATTCCATTTTTAAATTCCAGTTTTGTTTCATCAACTGTTGCGCTTACAATTTCACCTCTTAAATAACCAACTTTATTTAATTTAATCTCTTTCATTCCAATCCTCCCTTATAAAAAGTAAATATAGTATAACATGAGTTTAACAAAAATACATCTTTTCTTTGTTATTCAAAATAAAAAAATATACAGATTTATTCTCGATTATCTTTATGTGTCTCTAAATAAACTTGTCTTAGCCTTTCATTGGAAACATGGGTATAAATTTGAGTTGTGGATAGACTTGAGTGTCCTAGTAGTTCTTGTACACTTCTTAAATCTGCACCATGATTTAACAGATGTGTTGCAAAGGTATGCCTTAGAGTATGTGGAGTTACATTGTTTTTAATAGCAACGAGTTTCATTATTTCATCAATAATTTGAGAAATCCGTCTTGTGGTTAATCTACCACTTTCTTTGGATACAAATAAATATTCACTTTTTTTACCATCTAAAATAATTTCTCTATCTTTTAGGTATTTGTGTAAGGTATCTATTGTATATTCCCCATAAAATACTATTCTTTCCTTAGAACCTTTTCCAAGAACTTTAATACTCTTTTCTTTCTCGTTTATATCTTTTAATTTGACACTTGTAAGTTCTTCTACACGACATCCTGTATCGTAAAGCATTTCGATGATAAGTAAATCACGAGCGGTATAGATATTTTTTTTATAACCTTCTTGATTGGAAAAATTTAAAATCGTCTCCATATCTATTTCACTTACATAATTGGGAAGTTTATGTTCTAGTTTTGGATTTCTTATACTTGCAAATATATTTTTTGCTAATATTCCCTTGCTTACTAAATAGCGATAGAAACTTCGTATAGAACTGATATTTTTGGCAATACTTCTATTTTTATATTGCATCTTATCTAAGTATTTTAAATATTCTCTTATTTCATCTTTGTTAATTTTTAAATAAGAGATTTTATTATTTTCTAAAAATTCTTTATACTTGTATAATTCAATTCCATACGACTTAATCGTATTTTCACTATAATTTAATTCTACTTGTAAAGATTCTAAATAGTTTTTAATGTCTACTTCCATAGTGGCCTAAATCTTCTGTTTCCTCATGTGTTTCTTTGTAATCATAAAGAGATGCTCTGTTTTGTTTTCCATAACGCGCAAAGTATTTTTTCTCTGTTAATTCATACATTTGGTGCAACAATTTTTGTCTTTCTGTATTTATATCCTTATTTATTTTCTTATTTTTTGGTCTGTTTTGTTCCCTGTCTTCTCTATCGTAACTTCCTTCACTAAAATATCCCATATTCTGACACCTACCTTATATAATTATTATGTTCTAAAAACATGAAAAAAGCAAGAGACTTTGCTCTTCCTTTTCAATAATAATATTTATCTCTTTATTAAACTTTTTGTTAAACAATTATCTCCTAAAAAAATTTCAAATCCATTCTTTATATAAAATCTAGTGGAATTTTCATTTAAAGAACAAACTTCTATTTTTTCTAAATATGGAAAATCATTTGCTATATCTTTTAATGATTGGTTCAGTAGAATTGTTCCTAAGCCATTAGAACGTCTGGGTGCCGCAATTTCTATATTATCTAGTCTTAAAATTTTATCATCAGTAGGAATATAATAACGTGCATATCCTACTAAGATTTGACGATTTTCGATTCCATAAAAACGATATAGGCCATTTTCAACTAATGCCAAAATATTTTGACTATTAGCATTATCTCGATTATCTTCATATAACATTGGAATATAAGAAATAAAAGAGAATACATCGTTTAAACAATTAAAACTTGATAAAGTAATACTATTTTCATAGATAGAAAACATAATATATAACCCCCTCCTTTTGTTTTATTATTTTAACATTTATAGAAAAAAAAGCAAGAGACTTTACTCTTCCTTTTCATAATCACAATTTGAACAAACCACTTTATCTTTTTTCTCAATTAACAAATTTTCACATTTTGGACATTTTTCTCCTGTTGGCTTATACCAAGAAGCAAAATCACATTTTGGGTAATTTGAACATCCATAGAAAAATTTCCCTTTACGAGTTCTTTTTTCTACAATTTTTCCCTCGCATTTCGGACAGTCTACAAGTTCCTCCATTTTTCTTTCTTCTTTTTTGATATATTTGCAAGTAGGATAGTTAGAACAAGCCGTAAATTTTCCATATTTTCCATTACGGATAACTAAATCACTTCCACATTCAGGACATATTTCTCCAGTTTTTTCGGCTTCTTTTTTCTCCATTTTGTCAAATGCTTCTTCCACACATGGTTCGAATTTATTATAGAATTCTTTTAAGACTTTTACGTTATCTGCTTCACTTTCAGCAATTTTATCTAAATCCGTTTCCATGGCACTTGTGTATTCAACATTTACAATATCGCTAAAGAATTCTTGTAGTTTGTCAGTTGTTTCTATTCCAATTTCCGTAGGAAGCATTTTTTTATCTTCTATTTTAACATATCCTCGTTCTTTAATGGTTGCAACTATCGTAGCATAGGTACTAGGTCTTCCTATTCCTAAGTTTTCCATTTCTTTAATTAAACTACTTTCTGTATATCTTGGCAATGGTTTTGTAAAGTGTTGTTCCTTTAATATTTTGTTTGCAATAATCGTATTGCTTTTATAATTTTTAAAATCTGGCAAAATCGTATCTTTTTGTTCTTCATAAGACGCATAGACTTTTAAATATCCATCAAATTTTAAAACGCTTCCTGTTGTCTTAAAGGTATATCCATTATTTTCTAAAATAACAGAAGTAGTTAAGAAGTTAGCATTAGCCATTAAAGAAGCCAAAGCACGTACATAAATTAAATTGTACAATTTATATTCATCTGGCGTTAAGTACTTTTTCATAGACTCTGGTGTACGCATAATACTTGTGGGACGAATACCTTCATGGGCATCTTGCATAGTTTTATCCTTTTTGCCTGCTTTTACACTTCCAATGTAATTAGCACCAAAGTTTTTCTTAATATATTCATAGGTTTCTGAAACAAATGTTGGAGATACACGCTCTGAGTCTGTACGCATATATGTGATAAGTCCAACAGTTTCACTTCCAATATCAATTCCTTCGTATAATTTTTGGGCAACACGCATGGTTTTAGATGGCGCAAAGTTTATACGATTTGCAGCCATTCTTTGCATTGTAGATGTTTTAAAAACGGGCTTTGCACTTTTTGCTGTATCTGTCTGTTTTACATCTTCTAGTTTAAAAGCATTGGATAGTTGATCTAATATTTCTTGTGCTTCTACTTCGCTACCAATTTCCACCTTTTTTCCATGGTATTTTTCTAAGTCTGCAGTGAAGTCTTTAAAATCAGCGTGAATAGTCCAATATTCAACTGGTACAAACGCGCCTATTTCACGTTCACGATCCACAATTAATTTTAAGGCAACGCTTTGCACACGTCCAGCACTTTTTCCTCCTGTTTTAGATTGCATTAATTTGCTCAATCTAAACCCAATTATTCTATCTAAAATTCTTCGCGTTTCTTGGCTTTTTACTAAGTTTTCGTCAATTTTACGTGGATGATTAATAGCATCTATAACGACATCTTTAGTAATTTCGTTAAAAACAACACGACTGTAATTATCATAAATATCAAGTGTATCCTTTAAATGCCAAGAAATGGCTTCTCCTTCGCGGTCTGGGTCAGTGGCAAGATAGACAAATTCACTATCTTTTACATCTTTTTTCAAAGCATTAATATCTTTCGATTTTCCTTTGATAGGAATATAGTTTGGCTCAAAGTTATTTTCTACGTCTACCCCTAATCCAAACTTACCACTTGTTGCTAAATCACGAATATGACCCTTGCTTGAAACTACTTTATAATCACTGCCTAAATATTTTTCAATAGTTTTGCTTTTCGCAGGCGATTCTACGATGACTAATTTTTTCATATATTTCCCTTTCTAATTCATATCTTCTTCCGTATTTTTGTATCTTTCTAATCCTTCACTTAAATATTTAAAATAATTAGAGGTAATGGCTAAATTACTCATTTTAATCATATTACTGATTTCTTTATTATATTTAATAATTTCTTCATTTGTATATTGTTTTTCACCAAAATAATTTATTTTGCCTGTCGTTGAATTATAATACCCTATTTCATTTTCCCAAGAACCATCTGCAAATACTACTCTATTTTTATAAGAATTTGCATAGTCACCTGATAAAATATCTTCTCCTACATACAAACGAGGATCATAATCCAAATTAAATAAATTGGCTATAGTCGGTACTATATTTAAGTAGGAAGTATACTCAGTAAAATGCTGTCCTTTTATTTCACTATTATAAATGACAAATGGAGTTTGTTCAATGTTATTTCGTTCTAACACATTTGGTAAAACGCTTTCTACATCTTTATCTTTAAGACCATATGGATAGTGATCTCCAAACATAACAATGACTGTATCTTCTAGAACGTTTTTTTCTTCTAATATTTCAAGAAGTTTTGCAAGTGCCAAATCTAATTCTTTTAATTTTGACATATAACGTTTTGTGCCAGTAGAATATTCTGTATTTTTAAATAGGTCTAAATATTTATCTCCATATTCGCTTGATACATAGTAAGGCTGATGAGAAGTAACGCTAGTCATCCAAGCCATAAATGGCTGAGTAGTATCAATATGTTCCATAGCGCGTTCCATAAGAAGGATATCACTTGGCCACTCTTTGTATTCAGTTGTATAATTGATTTTTAAATCTTTTACTCCATAAAATGCACTACTTCCCATATTCTTATGAATTGTAGAACGGAAATAGTAGGTTTCATCATAATTATGATAAGAAGATGTTGTATATCCTGCTTTGTTAAATAGACCAAAAATACTTTCATCATATTTGTTATTTTTGTATTGATTTGCTGTACAGATACGATTGATACTAAACAAACTTACCATACCACTCATTTCGTTATTTCCGGTAGCACACGAATTTCTTGGAGAATAGTTATTTTCCCAACTAAAACCTTCTGTATACATTTTATAAAATGTTGGATAGTATTCTGGATTAATAAAGATTTCATTAACGCTTTCTAGCATAATGACAATCAAGTTTTTGCCTTCAAACAATCCTGTATATTCATTTTTGTCGGTAATATTTCGACTCATGAAGTAATTATTTAATGTTTTATAATTCGCATTCGTCGTTTCTTTCTGTAAAAGTTCCCATGCCGTATCATCAATTATTCTTGTGTAATCAGTAATTTCTGATGGTTTTTCTTGTTCATCACCAAACTCTAACAATGCGTTGTCTTCTTGCTTAATAAAATTAGATTTTACATCCAAAATGCCAAACATGCTAGTTCCAAATTGATTCACACTAATATTTAAATTATTGGGATTTTTAAATAAAGACTTTGTACTTTCAAGTTGTAATTCATTTTGCATGAATGGAATGCTTAAAGTTTGGTAATAGAATAAATATAGTATAATAGTGCCTAAAATAGCAATGATAGCATTTCGACGATTCTTGCGTTTCATAAATAGACTTTTTTGTTCTTTAAAATATGAAACAAATACTTTTGGTTCTACAAAAAATTTATAAAGTATATAAAGAATAAAAGGGGCTAACATCCACCAAAAATTTGGATTAAAAGAAGCAAAATAATCTTGAATGTATTCTTTTACGGCTCCAAGTTGACTACTAGTTCCAATTGAAATATACACCCCTAAAAAGTTTTCAAATCCTGCTTGTAAAATAGCATAAATAGTAGCAATAAATAAAATAATACTGCTAAATATTCTTCCTATACTTTCTCTCATAAGACAAGTAATACTACTGATGATTAAAGCAAAAATATTACATCCAATAAAAATTCTAAATACTGCCCAATCTAGTATGGCCATGTTTTCAAAACCACGAAAGAATACTTCCAATAGAAATAACGGAAGTAACAATGATATATAATTTTTAATTAACTTGCTTTTCATGAATTTTTTCACTTTCTTCTTCACCTTTCTCTATTAAATCACGAACTGGCTTATATGTAAATCTGTAATTTTCAAGTGGACCATATTTTTCTAAGCAGGCTAAATGAAGTTTGGTAGGATAGCCTTTATGTTTGTTAAAATGATAAAGAGGATATTTTTGGTGGAGTTCATACATCATATCATCTCTTGTAACTTTGGCTATAACACTAGCAGCAGCGATTGATAAAGATAGTGCATCTCCATGTATGATACTCGTAGAAGGTATATCTAAATCTAATTTCATGGCATCAATTAAAACATGTTCAGGCTTCATATCTAAATTTCGCAACGCTTCTAACATGGCAAGTTTGCTTGCTTCATAAATGTTTACTTCGTCAATTTTAGAGGCAGGAATAATACCAATACCATATGAAATAGCATCTTGTACCAATATTTTATAAAATGCATTTCTTTTCTTTTCGCTTAGTTTTTTTGAATCATTTAAACCTTCTAGATGATAATTTACAGGTAAAATTACGGCTGTGGCAACAACAGGTCCTACTAGTGGCCCACGTCCTACTTCATCT
>CAMYTM010000023.1 GCA_947297555.1 uncultured Mycoplasmatota bacterium
GCATAAGAGTGTCTTAATGTATGAGGGCTTATTTCTTTTTCAATTCCCTCTTCTTTCGCGATACGTTTTAAGTTTTTAAAAAAGCCTTGGCGTGTTATTGGGTTTCCAAAGTTATTGATAAAAACATATTCACTAGTTTTATTTTTTAGTAAAGTGTTACGATATTTTTCTATATAGATACGTAAATATTTTTCGCAAATGCTACTGATAGGACTCAAGCGTTCTTTGCTTCCCTTCCCTAATACACGGATTAAATCTTCTTCTAGATGAATATTATTTAATTTTAAATTTACGAGTTCACTCACACGTATTCCTGTTGCATATAAAAGTTCTAACATGGCTTTATTTCGATAATCAAAGGCGGTATTTAATGGAAAAGATAATAGTTTTTCGATTTCTTCTTCCGTTAAATATTTTGGAAGAGATTTTGTGATTTTAGGCATTTTAATCGTTTCGCATGGATTGGTTTCTATTAACTCTTCATAAACTAAAAATTGATAGAAATTACGTAAAACAGTTAGATAGTGTGCCCTACTTTTTTCGGCCATTTGATCATTGAATTTTAAATAGGTTTCTACATCATTTCTTTTTATATTTCTTATACTTTTGCCTTCTATAAACATTTCAAAACGATTTAAATTATCTTGATAAGAAAGAATTGTATTTTTAGAGAGTTTTCTTTCAAATTGTAAATAATCTAAATATTTTGTGTAATATTCTTGGTTTGTCATAGCACTCACTCTGTTTCTATTTTAAGTATAAAGAGTTTTGGCATAAGTGTCAAACTTGATTGTTTTATTGCTTTTTAATTAAAGTAGAATGATTCAATCTTAAATCTTTTAAACGTGTTTGTGATAATGAAGTAAAGTTACTTTTTTACCTTATTTTTTAATGCTATGTTATAATATCTTTGGTGATGAAATGGAACTATTATCAAATGTATTAAGGCCTGAAAAACTAAGTGATGTCATTGGACAAAAGCATTTAATTGGAGATGGCAAGATTTTATCCAATATGGTTAAAAACAAGAAAATTTTTTCTTTTATTTTGTATGGAAAACCTGGTATTGGAAAGACTTCTATTGCGAGTGCGATTGTGAGTGAACTTAACGTTATGCATAGGTTTTTAAACGCTACTATTAATAATAAGAAAGATTTTGATATTGTAATAGAAGAAGCCAAAATGAATGGAGAAATGATTTTAATTGTGGATGAAATTCATCGTATGAATAAAGACAAACAAGACATTCTTCTCCCCTATATTGAAAGTGGTTTAATCATTTTAATTGGTCTTACTACATCAAACCCTTATCACAAGATTAATCCTGCCATTCGAAGTCGTGTACAAATTTTTGAATTACATGAACTCTCAACTGATGATATTGTTCTTGGTTTAAAACGTGGTTGTGAAAAGTTAGATAATATTAAAATTGATGAGGAAACACTTACCTATATTGCCAATCTTTCCTCAGGAGACTTTAGAAGTGCTCTTAATTTATTAGAGGTGAGTTACTCTTCCACTAATGAGGATAAAAAAGTGGATTTAGAACTAGTGAAAACAATTAATAGTAAACCTGTATTTTTTCATGATAAGAATGAAGATGGACATTATGACGTTTTAAGTGCATTTCAAAAATCGATTCGTGGATGTGATGTCGATGCTTCCCTACACTATTTATCCCGTATAATTGAAGCAGGAGATTTAGATAGCATATATAGGAGAATGAGTGTAATTGCTTATGAAGACATAGGTCTTGCGAATCCCTCTATTGGTCCTAAAGTAATGGCTGCAATCCATGCATCAGAGTTAATAGGTCTGCCAGAGGCTAGAATTCCTCTTGGGGTAGTTGTGACTGAAATGGCTCTATCTCCTAAAAGTAACAGTGCTTATCTTGCAATAAACGCAGCGTTAAACGATATTCACGCTGGAAATACTGGAAATGTGCCTAGTCACATTAAAACAAGTAGTACAACTTATAAATATCCTCATGATTATAAAAATGATTGGGTGTATCAAGAATATTTGCCAAAAAAATGAAAAGGAAAAAAATACTATCATAATAAGAAAAATAAGGTTGAAGATAACATGAACAAATTGTATAATGAAATGAAAGGTGGGAATTAATTATGAAAATTGGAATTATTGGAACAGGTGTGTTTAGTGCATCGATTGCCTATACACTTGCTCAAAATACAGACAATAAAATTGTAATGTGGAGTGAAAATAAAAAGTTAGTAACAGATTATAAAAAAACAAACAAATTAGAACCATTATTTCAAGAAAAAGTATTTCCAAATAATATTACACTTACGGCTTCTTATGATACGGTTTTAAAAGAAGTTGATGTGGTTTTCTTGATGACTTCAATTGGTTTCGTTGAAAGTGTATGTAATGCCATAAAGGAGAAAATAGAAAAAAATATTCCAGTTTGTATTGGGACGAAAGGAATTGCTTTAT
Organism: uncultured Mycoplasmatota bacterium; assembly: GCA_947297555.1. Taxonomy (GTDB): domain Bacteria; phylum Bacillota_I; class Bacilli_A; order RF39; family UBA660; genus MGBC108787. The sequence continues at coordinate 2,458 of CAMYTM010000023.1, forward strand.
GTGGTGAAAAAAGAAAATTTGCTTATAAAATTGTAAAACAAATTTTAAAAAATCCTGTGGCAATTTTAAGTGGGCCTACTCTTTCAGAAGATGTAATTTCATTAGATCCTATTGCTTTTAATATTGCTTGTAAGGGAAAAAGGAATAAAAATGTTTTTCTAAAAGTTTTTGATGAACCTAATGTAAAAATTGTATTTTCTAGTGACTATAATGGAATTTCAATTAGTGGAAGTGTTAAGAATGTTTATGCAATTGGTTCTGGAATTTTAGCAGGTCTTGGTTATAAAGAAAGTACTCTTGCTTATTACTTAACAGCAGTTTATAAGGAATTTGAAACTATTTTGTATATGTACGAGTCTTCACTAACTACTCTACATAGTTTAGCAGGATTTGGAGATTTATTAGCAACTTGTACTTCTAATAAAAGTAGAAATTATACTTTAGGATTTATGCTAGGTAAAAAGAAAAGTAAAAAGGATATAGAAACATTTAAGGAAAATAATACCATTGAAGGATTAAACTCTTTAGAACACTCTTTATATCTATTTAATAAAAAGCATATAAAAACGCCGATTATGACGGTGATTTCAAAAATTATGAATGGAGAAGAAAAACCTGATTCTTTAATAAATGTCATAAAGGAAATTAAATTAGACTCTGTTTATTAATGAATTTAATATATAATAAGCAATTTGTAGACCAGCAGCAGCAGGAACTAAAATAATGGAACCTGGTGCTTTTTCTTTTATTTTAATAGGAACTTCACTGCTCCATACAACAGGAATATGTAAAGAAATATTGTGCTTTCTTAAAATATTACGCACGGCTTTGGCTAGTGGATCGTTATACGTTTTATTTAACTTTGTAATGGTAACTAAACTAGGATTTAATCTATTTCCTGTTCCAAGACATGAAATTATTTTTATTCCTCTTTCTTGGGATTCTTTAATTAAAAGATATTTGGTTGTAATTGTGTCACAAGAATCTATGATAAAGTCATAGTTCTCTTTCAATAAAGTTTTTATATTTTCTTCTAATAAAAATAGATTAAAGGTAGTAATGTGAATATTGGGATTAATATTTAAGGCTCTTTCTTTTGCTACTTCTACTTTAGACTTTCCAATATTCTCTCTAGTACTTATAATCTGGCGATTTAAGTTGCTTTCTTCAATAATATCTCCGTCTACAATGGTAATATTTTGGAATCCTAAACGAACTAGGCTTTCTAATGCAAATCCACCAACTCCTCCTATACCTACTAAAAGAATTTTTTTCGTCTTTATTGTTTCTAAAAGTTGTTCATCTATTATTTTTAATGTTCTATCAAACATAATAATCACCTTCATAAAATTTTGCATATAAAAACCCAAAGGTAAGTCTGTTTGGATAAAAGCCCGCTCTCGCGAGGTGGGCATCACATGAAATGCTTTAGGATCCTAACAACACTTAATGGGTTAGTATTCTACACCACACTTCAATTAGATTCCCAAGAATATCCAATAGTCGGTTTTATGTAAAACAAACTATATCCTTCAGGTATTTTTATTGTATCATAGTATTTTTAGAAATTCAATTGCTAATAAAAATTTTTTTAGTTTTATTCATTTTCATTTAATTTGCGTATTTTTCTTTGTATTTCTTCATCTTCTTGTAATACTTTTGGTAATTTCTCATATTGCTGATTTAATTTCATTTTAAAATCATTTATTTGGTCTATTAAAGAATTTATTCTATTTTTCTCTTCTAATAATAATTTTTTTTGACACATCAATTCATTTTTAACTTCTTCTTTTTCCTTCTTAATATCTTTTCTTTCATTTAAATATATTAGTACAAGTACAGCATCGACAAGAATTGTACATGCTATTAAAATAGTACCAACAAAATATTTACTAGTTTTATTCTCTATTTCTTTATATTCATCTTGATTTTGAAAAATTTGTGAAATTACATATTTATTTTCAGTATACATTTCTTCTGGAGGTTCACTACAAGTTTCTATATTACTATCTCTTAAAATAATGTGGCTTTTTAAATCTTTGGTTAAGTATTCTTCAACGTCTTCACAATATAAACCTTCATTGTCCAGTTCATATTCATAAACGTTTCTTTGGTATTCATCTCTAAAATATCCTGGACTTTCCCAGAGAGAATATTCTATTATACTTAATTCATTATTAAGTTCTTTTTGATAAGTAATCTCCTCTTCTTTATTTTCAGGATGACTTGAATCATATATAGTCTGAACAGTTCGATATTCTTTAATTGGAGGTATCTTATTTGTCGCTTTTATTGACCCAAAAATGCCAACCCCTACTATGCTCAAATTCAGAAAGAATAAAGCCTTTCTTGCTAATTGCTGTCTTAGTAATTGATTTTTTTTCTTCTTAGTATTTTTTATATTAGTAATATGCAATAAAGTAGATTCTTTTGTTTCTTCTAATTCTTGTTTAACTTCTTTATATTTTTTATAAGTAACTTCTATACGTTCTTCCATTATAGATTGATATTCTTTTTTGTCACTTTTGATTATAAATAGTAATAATTCTTTATTGAGGTAATATAAATCGTCAAATCCATTTTTATTTACTGTAATCAACTGTTCTTGGACCTGCTTTTTTTTCGATAATTCTTCTATCTCTTCTTTTATAAATTTCACTACATAGGTTGTATGTACTATATCGGTTTTAACATAATCTAATAAAGTACTATTTCCACAATATATTAATTCATATTTAATAATATTATAGGCATATTCATATACTTGGTTTAGAAAATCTTCATTATTTTCGATAAAGAGAGCGGTAGACCTCATTATTCTACTTAAAAGATCTTTAACTTTACAAACAATCTCTTCTATTGTGTTTTCAATAATTTTTTTTGTTTTTAATTCTAACAACAATTGATTCAAAATGTAAAATTCTTGATAAGCCTTTGTTAATGATTAATTTATTTTTTCTAATTTTGCCGTTGCATTTCTATAAACCACCGCTAAGGAATCCTCTAAAAAAACACTTCCGTTATATTTTTCATAGACTTCTTCTACTTCCTTTTTGGTATCTTCTTCAATCTCTGTTATTATTTTTTTTGTTTTTGAAACTACTATATTTATATTCTTTAATTGGTCTAGATTATCTTTTATTTCTATTATTTTGGCATTGTATAGAGCCACATCATTCATTAAATTCACTTCCTTTCGTTTATTTTACTTAAGATAACTAGAAAAAGCAATTGTTATTTTTCTCGATTTTATTTTTAAGTTTATTTCGAAAGTATTCTTTTTAAACCATTCTTAATATCTTTTGGAGTATAAAATTTTAAATACTCGATGAGTTTAAATAATCTAGGGTCCATATTAGCATAGGAAATATGGCTTTCTTCTAACGGAATAGAATTTCCATAAATTTTAGTTAGATAATAAAGGTACAGTGTTTGGAATGGATAAATCTTATTTTCTCGCCAAGGTCTCAAATCATAAAAGTTTGTAGTATGTAAAATTTTAGGATTTTTACGAGAGGATAGTATCTCTTTTTGACTATAAAATTCTACTTTATTATTTTTGTAACTCTTTTGAAGTGTAAAAATATCGAAAAATAAATCCATTGGAAATAAATTATAAGCAAGCGGAAGCGTTTCGATTTTATCCTGAAATGCTATATTTAAAATATCTTGGTCTGGAAAAGTAAGATGGTAGTTTTTCCTTAGTGTATTCATAATTCTTTCATTTCCTGAACACTTCTCCCATAAATTAAAGTCTATTTTCAAAACACCACTATTAAAATAATGTGTTAATTCTGGATTTAATGATTGCCAGTATGCTTTAGATATATGATCAAGTACTGCAGAAATGGGTTCTTTTTGGCTATAATGAATAAGTTCATTTAAATTTCCTACTACAATTGTATCACTATCTAAATATAAAATGCTATCAGGACAATTGGGAATAATATTGGATAAAAAAAGTCTTGCATTAGCAATTTTTGTACCGCGCCAGTTTGGGATTTTATATTGTTCCATTTCTGGGAATATGTGATTTATATTATACATAAATAGTTGACAATTCGAGAAGTTCAATACGATTTGCTCTATTTTTTCTTGCTCTTCTAAGGGTAAGTCTTCATATAGAATATACAAACAAACATTTACATTGCTATTGTTTTCCAATAAGGAGTAGATTGAAACTAACATAGGGTTTAGATATTTTTGATTTACTGTATAACAAACGTTTAAATTTTGCATTTCATCTACCTCCTTTCATTTTAGTAGTTTTATTTTTTCAATCTTAAAGTTCTTTCTAGTTCTCTTTTATTCTTTTGCATTTCAAATATTTCATTTTGTGTAAGCGGTAGGCCCAATCGTAATCTTTCTTCTACATCTATATCTTCACTTTGTAGACTAATTTTTTTGATATCTCTAAATTCCTTTTTTGTAAATGCCAACTTTTCTAAGTAATATAAAGTTGGAGATACTTCTCCTTCTTGTTTGGACCTTGATTGATAAGTGATTAAAAAATAATAATCTTTTAAAAGCGAGTTGTATAATTTTATGTTGTTTATAGCATTTATTTTATCTACTTCTAAAAGTTTTCCAATTTCTAATATTGCATTATATGAATCACTTAAGGTGATTCTTATTTGAGGGGCAAGATGCCCATATTCTTCATCCATGGTTTGGTAATGTTCTAATTGATTAGAATATTTTTTCTGAAAAATTGGTCCTTTTTCTACTATCATATCTACGTATTTAAAGTAACTATTTTTTAAAATTTGACTTTCCAAACTGTTTACATTTTTTCCTCTATATGATTTTAGATGTTTGCAATATTCAATTTTTTTTAAAATTCTTTGAGTAGCAGTTAAATAGTCATAATAATCTTTATCGTAGCCTTCTAAATCTTTTTCTAAAGTTCCATTTATTCCAAAGTAATATGGTGATATAATTTTTCTAGAATTTTCTTCCCTTATTATAATCTGTCTTATAATGTTTGCGTTAAAAAAATAATCACTATATTTCTTTAATTCCTCCTTTTCAAGTGCTAAATGAATAATTCTTTTAAAATAGGAATTATTTATAGGTTCCTTTTCTTTTACTCTATAAAAAATTTCTCTAGCAATCTGTTCGTAATATGTTTCTTGGCTTTTTCCTTCTATTTCTTGTTGGTTATTTTCGTATAATGAACATGATTTTTCCATTCTATTTTTCCCTCTTTCAAAATACTTTCTTATTCTACTGAAAATGTCTAAAAAAAGCAACCATTATTGATTGCTTGTCTGTTGTGTATTATTTTGATTGTTTTGTACCTGTACATTCCATCTCGCTGCTACATCACAGTTAGAAGAATATGGAAGTGGATTGGGTAGTTCTAAACGCATAATCATAGGAATTTTAAAGGCTGAACCGAATCCTACACAACTTCCTGGTTGCAATGTTTTTTGTTTTTCAATAACATCTGCGGAAATATTCGGAAGCATTTCTTC
>CAMYTM010000024.1 GCA_947297555.1 uncultured Mycoplasmatota bacterium
CGCATCAGTTTTAGACATTTCTTTCACTGTCACTGGTATTCCTTCTTTAATCCACTTATTAACTAACTCTTCACATTTTTGTTTTTCTTCATCACTTAATTTGTGATCGCATGAAAAATCAAAGCGCATACGTTCACTCGTAATATTACTTCCCTTTTGGTGTACGTCTGATCCTACTACCACTTTTAAAGCCGCGTTTAATAAATGAGTTGCCGTATGATACTTTGTTTCTATTTCGCCATTACCAGCAAGCCCACCTTTAAATTTTCCTTGTGAAGCCGTTCTAGAAAGTTCCTGATGCTGTTTAAACTTTTCTTGAAAACCAACTTCATCCACTTTTAAATTTCTTTCACTGGCTAGTTCTATGGTTAACTCAATAGGAACTCCATAAGTATCATAAAGATGAAAAGCATCCTCTCCCGTAATATCTTGATGATTCTTTGTAACTTTTTCAAATTCCTTTAACCCTTTTTCTAAAGTACGACCAAATTTTTCTTTTTCCATTTTTAAAACTTCTAAAACAATGCTTTCATTATCATCTAATTCTTGATAATACTTTTTGTATTTATTTAAAATAAGAGTTGCAATTTTTTGTTCCCAATCACTACTAATATCAATATTCAAATTTCTAGCATGACGAATAGCACGACGAATAAGCCTTCTTAAAATGTAGCCTTGATCGGTATTGCTTGGCTTAATACCTGCAGGATCTGCACTTATAAATACTGCTGTTCTTATGTGGTCTGCAATTATTCTCATACTTTTTTCATTGCCTTCATAAGGTAGTCTAGAAATAGAAGAAATTAAATCAATAACATCTTTCCAAATACTTGATTTGTAATTATCATCAACACCTTCTAATATAGAAACTGTTCTTTCGACTCCCATTCCAGTATCAACGTTCTTTTTTGGAAGTTCCGAAATGCCACCATCTTCATCTTTATAGTATTGCATGAACACATTGTTCCATATTTCTACCCAACGACTATCCTCAGGATTAAAAGTGATAGGAACCTCACTTTCATCTCTCCAATAGAATATTTCTGTATCTGGTCCACATGGTCCAGATTCTCCTGCTATCCAAAAATTATCTTCAACTGTTTTGACAATACGTTCTTCTGGTATTCCTAACTCACGCCACTTATTATAACTTTCTTCGTCAAAAGGAATAGTATCACTTCCCGCATAGACAGTAACGGCAAGACGCTCCTTTGGAATACGCAATACTTCTGTTAAAAATTCAAAACTCCAAGAGATACTGTCCTCTTTAAAATAATCTCCCAAACTCCAATTCCCAAGCATTTCAAAAAAAGTTTGATGGGTGGAATCCCCTATAATATCTAAATCATTCGTTCTAATACATTTTTGATAATCACAAAGTCTTGTTCCATAAGGATGTATTTGCCCCATTAAATAAGGAATTAAGGGTTGCATACCTGCTGTATTAAAAAGTACAGAGGGATCGTTTTCTGGTACCACTGGTGCCGAAGGTATTTGTTTATGTCCTTTACTTACAAAAAAATTAATATATAAATCTTTTAAATTCATTTTATCTCCTCCAATATTGTTTTCGAAACATTATCTAAATTGCCTATTTCTTTATTATCTACTACATAATCATAGTCTAAATATTTTCTAAATTCATGTTCTGTTACATGATTTTTTTCTTCTTCTGTTAATATTCTCTGTGGTTTTTCATTATTGACAAGCACTGTTGTTACATCATATGGGCTAGCAATCATTTCTAAAATTTCTGGAAGTAATCGCACATCAGAAATTACCACAAAATCAAAATATTTTTCATACACACGAAAATCTTCTAACATTCTTCTAATAAAAAACTTTTCATCATGTAATTCTTCTCTTATAAAACTACCCGTATTTTGTAAAAACGAACGAGGCTTATTTTCATTACTTCCATTAAACCCAAGAATTTCTTTTGCGTACATCTTAATATATTTACTATATTCTGTTTGCAGGGCCCGAAATCCTTTTTCCGTAGCACATTCTACTATTTTCTTGCCTAAATGCGTTTTTCCAGAACCAGCATTTCCTGCTATTAATATTACCTTCATTCCTTTTCCTTTCCCTAATAAAAAGAACCGCAAAAATGCCTCAACAAGGAGCAATTCTGCGGTACCATCCTTTAGTTTACTTTCTTTTTTGATAACGGAAAATCTCTCTCCGATAAACCTAAAATAAGCAGCAATATTCTACTCTTTTTTTATCTAATTTCCACTATCATAGATTCTCTATAAAATACTCAAATAGAACTTTCTTATTTTCAAACGATTTCTTACTTTTGCAAAATTTCATATTTACTTCTAGCAAATTCCCAAATTACTTTTAATAAAGCAATACATGGAGTTGCTAAAATCATACCTATAATACCAAAGAAATTATTAAAAATCAATAAGCCTATCATAATGGTCACAGGATGTAATTTCATTGTTTTACTCATAACAACTGGTTGTAAAATAAAGTTCTCCACACACTGAACAACTACACAAATAATTAAAGTCATAACTCCAATAAAAGTACTCTGAGAAAAACCAATGACTACTGCAAGAGCACCACCAATATAAGGCCCGATATAAGGAATTAAATCAGTAATACCACAAAATAAACCAAATAATACTGGGGCTTGTAAACCAACAATCATAAACCCTATAGAATCACAAACAAAAACCATAACAGCCACTAACATGGTTCCATTGACACTTTTTCTAACCTCTCCACCAATATTATTAAGAAGTACTTGCGCTTCAAATCTTTTTCTTTCTGGAAGTAGGTTTAAGAAATGACGTGATATAGAATCAAAATCAAATAACATATAAAGACCTATAAATAATCCTAGTCCAATTGTAACCAAACTAGAGAAAAATTTCACAATAATATCCAAAAGCATTGTTGGAAAAGTCGTTGTAAAATCCGTTAATTTTGTTTCCATAGTCGTCATAACATTCGTACGTATAGAATCTATGTCTAATCCCTCTACATGAGAAAATTTCATAAAAATTTCATTCACACTATTTTTGACTTCATTAAAAATAGAAGGTAAGTTTTTAATAAGTTCATTCACTTGCATATATACGGTTGGTACTAAAAATCTCAAAAATACAGCAATAATGACTAAAAATACAGCATAAACAAGGATAGAACCAAACATTCGAGGAATTCCTTTATTTTCTAATTTTTTTACCAAAGGATTAAATAACCAAGCAATCACAAATCCAATAAACAAAGGAGACAATACTTTTAAAAATGTAAAAATAAACTTTAAAATTCCCCATTCCTTTACTAAAATCGTTACAATTAATACACAAGCAATAATCATAGCAATATATAAAATATGTAAAATTTTACTTGATAAACTTACGACTTCGTTAACATTCTCAATATTGATTTCACTTTTTTTCTTTTTTTCCATTATATTGGAACACCTTCTTTCACAATTTCGCCATCAAGACTAAAACTTTTGGCTTCTTTTATTTTAATAGGAACAATATTCCCAATTAAATCTTTTCCACCCTCAATATTTACAAGTTTCATAGTATCAGTATACCCATAAACGCATGTTTTATCTTTTTCATTTTCTCCAAGAATTAAAACTGGCACTACATTTCCTACTAAACGTTGATTTGCTTCTAAAGAATATGCATTTACAAGTTTATTTAGTCTTTGTAGACGCTCTTCTTTCTCTTCCATTGTAACATTATCTTTAATGAGACTTGCAGGAGTTCCAACTCTCGGACTGTAAATAAATGTAAATGCAGAATCAAATTTACAAATATCCACAACATTCAATGTTTCTAAAAAATCTTCTTCCGTTTCATTTGGAAATCCAACAATAATATCGGTAGTAATGGAAACGTTGGGTATTTTTTCTTTTATGGAACGAAATAAACTTATATATTCTTTTTTCGTATAACGACGCCCCATTAACTTTAAAATCCCATCACTTCCACTTTGTAAAGGCAAATGAATATAAGGCATAATATTATCATATTTTGCAATTACATCTATCATTTCACTTGTAAAATTCCAAGGATGACTCGTAACAAAACGAACTCGCTCAATTCCTGTAAGAGCAACTTTTTCAAGTAAATCTTTAAAATCATACCCTTTATGCAAATCACTTCCATAGGCATTTACGTTTTGCCCAAGTAAAGTGACTTCTTTATACCCATTTTGTTTTAGTTCTTCTACTTCTGCAATGATACTTTCTAACTTTCGACTACGTTCTTTTCCTCTTGTATAGGGAACGATACAATAAGTACAAAACTTATCACAACCATACATAATATTGACCCAAGCCGTAATTTTAGAATCACGACTATATTTTATTCCTTCGTAAACATCTCCTTCAATACTATAAACCTCTATATTTTGTTTCTCTTTCTTTTCTAATAATAATTTTGGAAGTTCACTAATATTATGCGTACCAAAAACAATATCTACATAAGGATGTTTATTTTTTATTTCTTCTACTACACTTTCTTCTTGACTCATACAACCACCAATAGCAATTAAAAGATTAGGTTTTTCTCTTTTTAAATGCTTACAACGCCCCAGATAGCCAAATACTTTATCATGGGCATTTTCACGAATAGCACATGTATTTAAAACTACCAAATCGCTTTCTTCTAAAACAACTGTTTCCGTAAATCCTAAGATTTCTAAATACTTTCTAATTTCTTCAGAATCATGCACATTCATTTGGCAACCATAAGTTCTTAAAAAATATTTTTTATTCAAAAAAATTTTAGGAAAATTATATTCAACTTTTTTTTCTAAAACTTCTTTATCTGTTCTTTTTTTTGCCTCTTTTAAATCAGGTAAATTCATAAAATTCACTCCTTTTTGTATGAATATTATATCATGGATTTTTAGAAAAACAAAAATAGCAACTCAATCAAAACTTATATCTTGTAAAATTTTTTTAAGAGTTCGACTATGAGGCATCTCTTTCAGTTTTTTACATACTCTTTTTTCTATTTCTTTAACTCTTTGGGGACTAATCTGATAATCCATAGCAATACTAGAAAGACTAGAAAGAGAATAACCCTTCATACCCAATCTTTTATAAAAAATTTCTATATCCCTTGAAGAAACATTAGGAACTTTGCTAATCATTTCTATAACTTGTTCTTTTAACATTTCATTTTCGATTAATATTTCTTTATCTTCTTCCACTATTTTGCAAACGGAACTTTCTTGATTTTTCATGTTATAAATAGGATAAATATACTGTTCTAAAAAAGAAGGAAGAATAAAATGAAGTTGTCTTACAGAAATGTTCTTATTTTCAAATAATCCTTGGTTTTCTAAAAATTTATAAATATTTTCAAATAAACAATAAAATGAACTTGCAATTTTGTTTTCATAAATTTCTGTAAAATCTTGAAAAGAAAAAGTAAAATATTGGCTACGTAACAATAAATAGTTTATAAGCAACTTAATACAGTCTTGTTTTCCAATCTCAAAGACAAATAAATAATCTGAATATTGTTTTTCCATTTGGTACAAACGAGTATTTATCTTTCCAAAAATAGTCCTAAAAAAATCATTATAAAAAGAAATGTTCAATAATTCTGCAGATAAAACAAATTCTATCCACAATTCTGATGCTACGCTTATCACATCATCAACATCTGTCATTCCATTAGGAAAATAAGGCAAATAAGAATTTGCTAAAAACCTATACAAAACATGTATAGTTCCTAATATAAGTTCATCTTGCCATTTTTTCTTTTCTACATAATCACTAGTAGAAATCATTTTTTTATAAATCTCTTGAGCCTCATGTAAAGAAAAATTTCTCTCAATGCTCATATTTTGATACCATTCTTCTAACTTTTGTAAATTATAATTCATATAAACACTCCCAATAAAGTCATGATTTATCTTTTTTTCGTACCAATGTTTGAGTATTTTCCGAAAAAAATTGTTCTACTTCTTTTTCCTCTATAGAAAAACTATCATAATATTTTTTCACATAATGCCAAAAATTAGAGTAAGAAATTTGAGCATCAAAAAGACTACTAAAAAGAGTCGTTATATATTTAAAATCTAATTCCATACCTTCTTCAGCAAAACTTTGTATCTTTCCATTTTGTAAATATCCTATCTCTCCATTTCCCGGATCTATACATAAAATCAAATCATTATAATTCATAAAGACTATATTATGATTTCCATATAATTTTCGAAGAAAATTTGCATTCTCATTTGGACTATATACTACACAAACCTGGGCTTCGTATTCTGGATGAATAGTATTCATCTTTATAACAAAATCATCTGCTATATTACGACAACAAGCAACTCCATTTAAGACATCCAATCTTAGATAAGAAAAAGCATCAATCTCTGGATTCCCATATTCATAACGACAATTACTTTCTAAAACTGTATTCTCTATAATTTCAAATGGATTACTCTCACCCTTCATTTCTTCTTGATATTCTTTTAAATATTCGTTATATGCTTCTATTTCTTCTTCATATCGTAAAGAATTAAATCCAAAAACAAGGATGCTTCCTAATTTTAGAACTAAAGTGATGGCAAAAGCCGTAGTGCATAGTGGAGGAAAAAATTCAGATATTATATTTTTATATTGAGAAATATATCCTTTTACATGTTTCCCACTTTCCATATACACATCCAAAAAATATTGACTATAATAAAAATCAATTTCATGCTTTTTAAAAAGCAAATCATAATTTTTCTTTTTTAAAAGCCTAAAAATATCTTGAATTTGTATTATTTTCGGAACATAATTTTTATAAATTTTAGAACCATATAAATGGTAAATCCGGTTGTATTCTCGGTGAAATACCAAACGTCGAATTTGATGAATGTCCTCTTTATCCAATTTCATAAAAACTTCCTTTTCTTTTTCGCTTTTACTATTCTACTGAAAATAGAAAAAAAATACAAGAAAAATATTTATACTTGTATTTTTCCATATAATGTAAAACTTCAAAATGAAAATATCTCAAATCATTTTCACATTCTTCTTATTTTTCTTTTTAATCAAAAATTTTTTCCTATTTTAGATTTCTCTTCTTTATAAATTAAAAAGATTACCTTTTATAGATAATCTATTCTATTTATTTGGAATTAATTTTTCTTTACCACCCATGTATGGTCTTAATGCTTCTGGAATAAGTACACTTCCATCTTTCTGCAAATTATTTTCTAAAAAAGCAATAAGCATTCTAGGTGGTGCAATAACAGTATTATTAAGTGTATGAGCAAAGACTTTTTCTCCTTCATTATTTTTATAGCGAATACCAAGTCGTCTTGCCTGAGCATCGGTTAAGTTTGAACAAGAGCAAACCTCAAAATATTTTTGTTGTCTTGGACTCCAAGCCTCTATATCACAAGAACGATATTTTAAGTCTGCTAAGTCTCCTGAACAACAAACAAGTTTACGAACAGGAATATCTAAACTTCTAAAAAGTTCAACAGAAAATTGCCACATTTTCTCGTACCAAGCGTCACTATCATTTGGTTTACAAATAACAATCATTTCCTGTTTTTCAAATTGATGAATTCTGTACACTCCGCGTTCTTCTATACCATGGGCTCCTACTTCTTTTCTAAAACATGGAGAATAAGAAGTCATAGTAATCGGAAGTTCGTTCTCTTTTAAAATCTGATCTTTAAACTTAGCAATCATACTGTGTTCACTGGTACCAATTAAATATAAATCTTCCCCTTCAATTTTATACATCATCGCATCTTTTTCTTCAAAAGACATAACTCCATTTACAGCATCCCCATGAATCATAAAAGGAGGAATACAATAGT
>CAMYTM010000025.1 GCA_947297555.1 uncultured Mycoplasmatota bacterium
TCTCTTTCTTTTTCAAAATTTTACTTATTTTGTCTTTTACTTTTGCACTCGAGTTAAATATACATTTATTAATTTACTAACCATAATAATGATTTTTTACACTAGATTTATTTAAAAACTCTTTTATACATTTTATGACAAGATTTACAAGTAATTTGCATCTCATAATTAAGAATTTTATTATCTAATATTGTAATTAAAGGATTCTTATCTTTAGAGCAACAAAATCTATTTTTTATAATAAGTAATTCCTCATTACATCCTTGCCCCGTCTTACTATCTTCAAACTCTGATATTACACTTCCTTGGCTTCCACAGTTACATTTATATTTCAATTCTAATCTATCATAAGTTGAATAGCATAAATACCCAATATTTTCATTACATTTATCACAGTACATCCAACCACCATAATTAGTTGCTAATCTAGTATCTATTAATTCTTTCGTTTTTAATACTCTTGCCATAATTTTTTCTCCTTTTCAAATCTTAACTTTTTAAGTTTATCTATATTTTCATTAAAAATAGTAAAGTTATTTTTATTCATAATATTAGGTTTTAAATTATCAATAATATTATTGATAATTAGTTTGAACAAGAAAAAGTCATTGATAAATTAGGTATAACTTTATCATTAGAACTTTAACATATTTCAAGTTGAAAATAATTGTTGAATAAAAAATATCACCTGTAAACAAGTGGATATTTTTAATACTATTTTCTGATACCTTGACTCTGCAATTCTTGAACTTCATCAAAATCATATCTCAAATCTTGAGTTACTTGATACATTTGTTCTGAAAAACTAATTCCATTCTTTTGAGCATCTTGTTTAATTTTCTCATATTGATTATTTGTCATTTTTCTAAAAGGTAACTGTTCCCCTCTAGAACGACTTATATAGTACTCATAAATATAATCAAGGTTTTGATTTAAATTATCATATTGTTCTTCTGAAATAAATTTAGAACTTAATAATTCTGATAATTTAACGCTATATACGGCTAATTCTTGTTCCAATTGTTGTTCTGTTTTAACTGCAACTCTTGCACCATTTTCATCAGCAAAAGTCATGCCATTACAAGTGATTTTATTTCCTAATGTATTTTCTAATTCTGTTTTTTGTTGCAATGCAGTTTCTCCCATAAGTTTTTTAAACATGGGTTCTTTTCTAAGTTCAACTAAAACTTTTTTTTGTTCTTGTGTCAAATCAATAGTGGAAACATAAGCCATAAATTCATCTATTGTTTGCCCTGTAAAACCTAATATTTGATTAAATCTGTTACTAAAACTTCTAAACCAATCTGCATTTTGTTGATGATATCTAGAATATTCAGCATCACTATATCCATTAAGTTCATTATTAAATGCGTTATGAACTAATACTGCTTCATAAATAATTCTTTTATTTGCTTTCTCCATAGTAATAACCTCTAATAATATCTTAACACAACATCTTCTTTTTTACATAATTTTTTATTAAAAGTTAACAAAAATTTAATTTATTCTTCTGAATTTCATTCCATCCTTTTTTCAATTTGCTCTCTTGTTTCTTCATCTAACTCATATTTAGTTGAATTAACAACTGGCAGTAGATACTCAAACATATCTTCTTCACTTTCTAGTATTGATTTATTTCCCTTATTAACATAATTAACTCCAAGTTTTAACTATTCAAGTTTATCCATTTTCTTATAATTTTCTAAGAAATATTCTAACAATTCTTCTTTCCTCATAATACTCTTCTAACTTAAATGTTCCATTAACATACTCTTTTATTATTCTTTCTAATTTTTAATTTTGACTAAATATTTCTTTTTAAGATATACTTTTCATCATTCTTAAGATTAATCTTCCAATAGAAAGTAGTATAAGATGAATCATTTAAACAATCTTTATCGCATCCTACATTATCAACTACTGCCATTAATTTTTCTACATCAAATACACTACGATTCATTTTAAATGCCACAATAACATTTATTGTACCATTTTTACATCTCATAACATTCTCTATATGCTAGTCTTTTGTCGTTTTTATCACTTATTCCTTCATCAGCATATACTTTGTAAATTTCATAATCTTTTTGTACGCCCAGTTTTAAAAAAATTAATTTGTTTTAATATGAACCTCCAAATCTTTTAATTTACTTTTAGAATATCATTTCCATTTACTGTTAAGATATGAGGTTTTACATAAGCAATGTTAGTTCCTTTGATATTAATAACACTTCTTGTTTAATACTGGATCTAACACAAGAAATCTACATATATAATTTCAAAATTTTTTATATTTGGGGTACACATTATTTTTATTTTTTCTTAATATATCAATACCATGCTTATCTATCAAAGATATCATATATTGATTTACATTTTTTCTAACATTATATTTTTAAGAAAGTACGGATATAGAAGTTCCTTTTTTTCTTTCATTATAGATATTAATTCATTGTTCATAACTTAATTTTGACATATAAAAACTCATTTCTTTATGTCAAAAAAACGTGGTTCATTATTAGTACTTCTAATTAATTTTTATTAATCTTTAATGAAAAGTTCGATTTTCCTATCAATCTGGCACGAGTAGTAAACACGTTTACAACTCCTAAGCATTAAAAAATCAACAATCCATTTCTAGAAAGTTGATTTTTACTTTAAACTTCTAATTTAAAAGTTAGAAAGTATTTCCTACTGGTGCGGTTGCAGAGCCTATTTTGAACTCCTGCACAAAAATAAACTTATAAACATCAAATCTACTTACATTTTATCATGTATTTATAAATTTAAAACACTTTTCTCATTAATATATTATTGTTCTATTTCATATAAATTTCTGTACATATCACAACTTTTCATTAATTCATTATGTAAGCCAGAAGCAACAATTTTGTGATCATTTAAAAAATATATTTTATCTGCATTAACAATTGTACTTAAGCGATGTGCAACAACAATAATTGTATGATTATTAGATAATGATTTTATTACATTTTTTATTTTCTCTTGATTTTTATTATCTAATGAACTGGTTGCTTCATCAAACAAAATTATTTTAGATTTTTTTATCAAAGCACGAGCAATAGCAAGTCTTTGTTTTTGTCCTCCACTTAATATGACCCCATTTTCACCTACAAAAGTGTCATACTGATTTTCCAAATTCATTATATCATTATGAATCTGAGCTTGTTTACATACAAAAACAATATCTTCATCAGTTGCATTAGGATTAGCCATTCTTATGTTATCTTTGATAGATAAATTAAAAATATAAGGGGCTTGTGAAACAATAGAAATATTATTTTTTATACTTTCTTCATTTAAGTCTTTTAAATTTTTACTATCTATATAAATTTTTCCAGAATCGATTTCATAACTTTTATTAATTAATTTAAGAATAGTAGATTTTCCCTCACCACTTTTTCCAACAATAGCTACCATTTTATTTGCTTCAATTTCAAAACCCAAATTATTAAACAAAGTTTTTTCGTGATAAGAAAAACATACATTTTCAAATTTTATGTTTCCATTTAATGTATTTAATTCATTATTACCAAATTCTTCTTTAGAATAATTATTAAAATTTACTATGTCAAAAAATCGCATAGCAGATATTTTACCATCAGCAAGTTTTTCTCTAATTTCCGAAACATAATCGATTAACGATAAAACTTTATTTTTATATAAAAATACAATTAGAAATGAACTTATCGTTAATGAATTATTTGAGATAAAATATACAGATATAATTACAAAAATAAAATCAAAAATATGTTGAAAAGATTTAATCCATCTATTCCAGGTTCTTCTTGTATCTATATATTTTATTTCTGAACTAATTGTATCTATCTGCTGTCTGTTAATAGTTTCTAAAAATACAGATTTCAAATTAAGATTTTTCACCTCTCTAATTCCACGAACTAAATCAGTATATGATCCAACTAAATTTTCATCATTTTCTTTATATATTTTTCTTGTTCTTTTGTAGTAATGTAGTTTTTTTGTAGATAATGTATACGTCAAAATAATATTGATAATTAAAAACAAACCCAAATATAAATTTATAAATAGAACATAAATTATAAAACTAACATTTAAAATGATACCAGAAAAATCATCTGTTATATAATCAAATAATTCTGACAATTCAGAAGTATCCCTATTTAGCCTTGAAATAAAGATACCAGAATTAGTATTATCGAAATTCTTCATTTCAAAACTAGTTAAACTTTCTAGCATATCTTTTTTTAAATCAAAATTAACTTTACCATTTAATTTTAAGACCGTTCTTGACCATAAATTAGTTACAATCTCAATGATAATTCTAATACCACACAATATAATTGCAATTTCAAATATTTTATCTGAATCAAAGTTTTCAAAAAAACCCAATAGTTTCCCCTCATATATTGGAGATAACAGTGAAATTGCAGCATATCCAAAACTTAGAACTATAACTAATATACATAGTAATTTATATCTTTTATAATATTTTAACAAGTTAAATAGACTTTTTGTATCACTTTTCATGTATAACATCACCTATCTCTATTATACTATAAATTATTATATTTTTTTTTAAATTAAGATGCCTTTTTATCAAAAATCTTTCAACAGGATATGAGAAACACCACGAAATCTAGAAAGCCTTATAAATAAAGGCTTTCTTACGATTTTTGGTACACCAATGCCTATTTTGTACTTGCGAAATGTACATACAAAATTAGATTTTTGTATGTACAAATAGAGTTTTTTACATCTAAACTTCTTATTTTAAAAGGAAAAATTGTATATACAAATGTATTTACACCTGGTTATTTTCTCTAAAAGCATATTCATTACCCTTAATGCCAACTGATGGAATAGTAGAGAATAATTCTCCTTCATTTAGAACACGGGTTTCATTATCTTTCGATACTCCAATCATTCCCATATTGATTTTTGTTTTTGCTGTATCAAATTTTTCTATTGGGAATATTCTAACAACTTCATCATTATCTTCTTTTTGAGTATCAAGCATACCAGTTTCAAAATCTAATATTCCTTCGTAATAATGAACATCATAATATTCTCTTAATCTCATAATATGTTCATATACTTTTTCTTGTGGAATATAATTAGAAAATCTAACATAACCAACACCATCTAAATATAGTTTTACAAACTTCCAATCAATATAACCATCATCATATAAACTTTTAAAATCATTAAAGAAGGTACTTCTAAAATTTACTGTATCTACAATATAATCACCATCTACATCATGTTTTAAGGTTACATCTTCTATATAATTCATTATGATTTTTCCTTTTTCTTCTCTTGTTAAATCTTTCCAAATGATAACAATCCGGTTATAAAGATTAGGTAGTTTTATTTTGTTGATAAAATCAATATCACGTTTAATTAGAATATCCTCTTTTGTAAATTTTAAATCTTTTACTTGTTTATTTTCTAATATTTGTCTTTCTAATTCTTTGATATTATTTTCTATAATAGATATTTCTTGTTTATATTCTTCTAAATCTTTAATAGGAATAAATCTACTTAAATTTTCAACATAAATATTCCTTTCATAATTAAATGCTAGATAAGTAATTCCATTTATAATAACTCATGAGGTTCTACATAGGTGAGATTTGTGTGTTCTATTGTTTTGATACTTCCATTATGAATAGTTGGTGTAGTATTACAAAAACTACATATAAATTCAATCTCATTTTTTAAAGCAGTTACAATTTCAATTTCTTGTTTAATAATATTAACCATTAAAGAATCTCCTCACTTTCTTTTACACAACAAAAAATCAATTCCATTTCTAGAATTGATATTTATCATTAGGATCTTACTTTATAAAAAGTTCGAGCAGATTCTTCTCTGGTGCCCAAAAGAGAAAAGACAACAACTCTTTCATTACTTACTTCTATTTAAATAATCATATAAATTCGGCACATATTCTTTCAAATCTAATTTTGTATTTTGGAAAATATAATTTAAAATATCTCTAATATTAGTGGAGTTATTTATAGAACACAATTTTAACTTACTAGGATTAACCCCTTTATTAGATAGGGTGTGTAAATTCCAATTGTCCATTTTATTTGAATTTAAATCAGAATACTTTTCAGAGTAGCCTAATTCTATAAGATGTCTTTTTCTATAACCTTCAGCTTTAATTTGATCTATATCAGAAAAATTAAAGTCTTTGTTTTCTTCAAGGTCAAGATGTAATAAAACACACTCATCAAGTAATTTATCAAATATTTTATAAGCGTACTTTTTATGACGTTTACTATTTTTAATTATCATAAAATAGAAATCAACTAAAAACATAGGAAAATATTTAGAACGCATGGCTTTTGACCCTAATCCATAAGTTATTTTTAAATTGGGTAAAAGAGGAATCTTTTTATAAACATTTATCCAACAATCAAATAAAATTAGTAAATTATCAAGTCCTTGAACAAAAAACACTTTTCCTGTTTCTTCTATGTATTTAGCGTGATTTCCCTTCGTAGGTAATAATCCTTTTTCTTCTATACTAGATAAATTACTTTTCCATGTAAAATGAAAGTAATTTGAATTTATATCATTTAAGGATATTTTGTAATTCTTTATAACTATCAACTCCATAATAAAATGCGTATAATGGTTATGCCATTATACAAGTGCGTTTACTAAATTGACATAAATCAATTTTATTTATATAAATATTTTATCATAAATTTAAATATATAAAAACTCGAACTCATAAAATAATTTAAAAGTTCGAGTATCAATCAAATCTGGTGCGTGAGTAAACCACATTTGGAAATTCGCATACAGGCTAATTTCTAAATCAATTATAACATCATTTATATAGTTTTGCACCTAATAATCTAATCTTTGAGAGAAATTGTAATTTAGCAATTACTTAATATCAAAATTTTCTGTTTTTAAATCACAATAATATCTACCACTTGTAGCAGTAAATTTTAAAACACAATAATCTGGATCATTTACACCTTTTTTATAAAACATTGTATCTCCATTTTTCCAAATCATATTTTTAGTTTCTTGATCTGTTAAGACTTCCATTTTACCTTTTAACATAACCCCTACATACTTAATTAGTCCTTTGTGGTAAAAGTAAATACTCGCATTAGAGTTTTTTTGATATTGCTTTACTCTCATAGATGAAGTATTAGTAGAAAAATAAAATTCTTCTAATCCTTTTCGCTTTCTAGGTTTTAACATTGCTTTTACATTAGGGCAATTTTCCTCATCAATAGAACATATAAAACCAACTTTTTGTTTATCAATAAATTTTTCTATTTTCTTTAAATCCATAAAACTTCATCTCACTTTCAAATTGTAATTTAGCGATTACTTTTAAAATCAAAATTAAATAGTTTTGCTTGTTTAATTAAGTCTTTGGTTTGCAATTTATAGTTTTTTTCATCTTTTATAAAATAAGTTCCACATTGTCTAAATTCAAAACTAACATTTTTTCTTATACACTGTTCTCTAATATCTAATACCCATTGAAAATCTAAAGGTCTTGCATTTATATCAGATTCCCCACCAACAACGACTAATTCAATATCATCAAGATATTTTTCTATATCTATCCTTTCTAATAATGGCTGTGCTGTAATACATTTATGCTTTATGGGTAAATCTTTAAATATAGATAATTTATAATCAGAATTTTTTTGATTTTCAATAGTACAACATACAACTACATTATCATATCCATCATTC
>CAMYTM010000026.1 GCA_947297555.1 uncultured Mycoplasmatota bacterium
AAAGAGAACAAAGTGGGAAATCTTTTAGTGATGTGTTTGAGGAGGCTAAAAATGCCGAACCAATTGAGCAAGCAATAGAGATAGTAGAGGAAGAACCTGAAAACGTCGAAGTAGTTGCTACTGAGAGTAATAAAGATTTATTAATTGCTTTATTAAAAGATAATGGTATTGATTATTTAGATTATTCTGGACAGGAGTTGGATTATTTAATTGATAATTATGATGAGAATATCATATCAAAAAATATTCAATATGTTAAAGAAACAAATGTTGGAACTGAGATTTTTGTAAATCATGCTGAAATAATGCTAGATAAAGAGTTAAAGGATAAGATTAGTATTTTATTAGAGGTTGGTAAAGAACCTATTGATATTTATTTAAATCCTAATGTTTTAGAAAAATATTCAAAAGAAAATTTAAAAGAAGTTGTTGAATCTTTAAAGAATAATGGAATGGACCCTAAAAATGTTCCTCTAATGGCATATTAATGGAGGGTTGATTATGAATATTCTGACAATTTTAAACAAACTGAAAGATAAGCATATGATTCCCGATAATGAAGAAGGAATTACGCTATTTTCAGATTGTTTTAGTAAGTTTGGTATTAGTTTGCTTTTGCTTAATGATGAAAGTAAATTTAATCATATTTTAGATGTCTTAGATGAAAATAATATTCCTCTTCAAAAAGAAAATGGTATGTTTGCTCTTCGGATTTTTGCGGTTGATATAAATGAATTAAAAAATATTATTAATGAATATTTTGCAATTAATGAAGTAGATTTTTTAAGAAAGTATCCTGAAATTATTTCGGAAGTTAAAACAGTACATATTATTGCTGAAAACATGAAAAAGTATCAAGCCGAGAATGTAGCCTATAAAGATGGTGAAGTGTATAATATAGGTAAACTTTTACATTATGAGATTCCAGTAGTTGTGCAAGAGCAAATACAAGATGTGAACGCATATTTAAAAACTTGTTTAAATGATTCTTCTTTAATTGATAAAATCGAAAATATGGAAGCAAGTCAAGGAGAAGAAGATTTTAATGTAGCATTAGAACTTCAAAAAGTAGAAAATAAAATTTGTGAAGAGTATTTACTCCCTGTAGATGATGGTTGGAAAATTGTAATTCAAAATAAAGAGGTTAACTCTTTTCAAGAAGTTAAAAATACAATTAGTACTATTACAAAATTAAATTTGTCTATTGATTTTAATGATGCTTTGATGATTGTTTTGTTTTATAAGACACATCTTTCTGTAAATGAGATTGATGAAATTATTCATACAGAATTGTATAAAGGGGGAGAAGCATAATGAAATTTTTAATGCCTTATGGTTTTACTGAGCAAGAACTTAATGTTTTTTGTGAAAATATTCCTCCTATCTTATATGAACAAATTCTAAACTCTTACAAGTTGGTTATGAGGAATATGGATTCTTTAAAAAGTTTAGGAGTTCAGAATGTGAAAGATGTATTTGTAAGATTTTATGATATGTTTTTAATGGATAATAGTAATTTTATGAATATATTTAATAACTATGAGCGTGAGGATTTAATAGAGAAAATTCATACAAATGCAGATATCGTAGAATTTTTGTAAGTTGAAATATTGGAAGTCTTTTGGACTTCTTTTTTAGTCCTCTCCTATGTTATAATATTTTATAGAGATAGGGTGGTAGTTAATGGACTTAAGTAAATTAAATGAACAACAAAAAAATGCAGTTGTACATAAAGATGGACCCTGTTTAGTAATTGCAGGAGCGGGAAGTGGAAAAACAAAGGTATTAACTACTAGGATTGCTTATTTAATAGAAGAGAGTATTCCTTCCTGGAATATATTGGCAATTACCTTTACTAATAAGGCTGCCAAAGAAATGAGAGAAAGACTTAATCTAATTATTCCTGATAATGATGTTTTTGTAGGTACCTTTCACTCTTTTGGAGTGCGTATTATAAGAGAAAATTATATGCATTTAGGTTTAGAACGTAATTTTACGATTTTAGATAGTGATGATGTTTTAAGTTTAATTAAAAAAATTATGAAAGATATGGGATTTAATAAAGAAGAATGTGCTCCTTCTTATATACGTAATCGAATTAGTTTTATTAAAAATGAAATGATGAGTGATGCGGATATTGAAAAATTTTTTAATACAGATGCAGAGCAGATTGCTTATCAAGTTTATAAAGAATATGTAAAAGTATTAAAAAAGAATAATTCTGTTGACTTTGATGATTTGTTATCGCTTCCTGTTACATTGTTTTTAAAAGATAGAGAGGTTTTAGAGCATTATCAAGAAAAATTTAAATATATTTTGATTGATGAGTATCAAGATACGAACGAAGTGCAATATAAGTTGTCTAAACTTTTAAGTATGAAATATCAAAATATTTTTGTTGTTGGAGATCCAGATCAATCAATTTACGCTTTTAGAGGGGCAAATTATAAAAATATTTTGAATTTTGAAAGAGATTATAAAAATACTAAAGTGATACCTTTAGAAGAAAATTATCGTAGTACTAAAATGATTTTAGATGCTGCCAATTCTGTTATTAAGAATAATAAAGATAGAAAAGAAAAGAATTTAAAAAGTAATAAAGTATTAGGTGCCAAAGTTAAATATTTACGTAGTTATGATGAAAAACATGAAATTACTTTATGTATAGAAGAAATAAAAAAATTAATGGATGACGGATATAAAGCCAAAGATATTGCAATATTTTATCGTACGAATGGTCAAGCCCGTATAGTAGAAGAAATGTTTATTAAAAATAATATGCCTTATAGAGTAGTAGGAAGTTATTATTTTTATCAGCGTAAAGAAATTAAAGATTTGATAAGTTACCTAAGATTGATTTTAAATCCGCAAGATGAAATTAGTTTACGTAGAGTCATCAATGTTCCGAAAAGAAAGATAGGTCCTTCTACTATAAAGGTAATAGAAGATACGGCCAATTTAAATGGTATTTCTATGTTTGATGCGCTTTCAAAAGGAAAAGAGTTGGAATTTAAAAATCTAATTTTAGATTTGCAAAAAGAGAGTGAATCTTTATCTTTAACCGAATTAATTGATATGATTTTAGAAAAATCTGGTATGAAGAAGGAACTGGAAGAAGAGAATTCTTTGGAAAGTGAGTTAAGACTTGAGAATTTAATGGAATTTAAGAGTATTACTGCATCTTTTGAAGAAAGAACAGGGAGTGTAAATTTAAGTGATTTCTTGGAGGAGATAAGTTTAATTGCGGATATGACTGAGCATAAAGAATATGAAGATGCTATAACTTTAATGACTATCCATAGTGCTAAAGGTTTAGAGTTTGATGTTGTATTTTTAATTGGAATGGAAGAAAGTATTTTTCCTCATGCGAATTCTTTAATGGAAAGAGATGGAATTGAAGAAGAAAGACGACTAATGTATGTTGGTATTACTAGAGCGCGTGAGTTACTTTATTTAACTAATGCTAAAAGAAGAATGTTATATGGAAAAGAAAGTTTAAATCCTTGTAGTAGGTTTATTGAAGAAATTGATGAAGAATTATTAGAAACAACTAATAATATTAATAAGGAAGAAAAAAGTTTTCATAAGGAAAAAATGTATAATGAAGGAGAAGTATCTTATGTTCCTGGAGATGTTGTTGTTCATGAAACTTATGGAAGAGGAGTAGTTGTAGATATAGATAAGATGTTAGTGACTGTTGCTTTTCATAATAAAGTTGGTGTAAAAAAATTGATGAAAAATCATAAAAGTTTAAAAAAAATATAGGCCTATATTGTTAAAAGAAAAGAGGAGAAAATTATGGATTTAACATTAGTTGTAATGGCTGCAGGAGCAGGTAGTCGTTTCGGAGGTTTAAAGCAAATTACCCCAATAGATAAAGATCAAAATTTTATTATAGACTATTCTATATATGATGCTTTAAGTGTGGGGTTTAAAAAAGTTGTATTTGTTATTCGCGAAGAGTTTTTATATGATTTTCAAAGTACAATTGGAGAGAGATTAAAGAACAAAATTGAAGTTTTTTATGCTTTTCAAAAAATTGAAGATACACCAATTCCTATTGATACTAAGGGAAGAACAAAACCTTGGGGAACAGTGCAAGCCTTACTTGTTTCTAAACCTTATGTAGATGGTTCTTTTGTTGTGGTGAATGCTGATGACTTTTATGGAAAAAATGCTTTTATGGTTGCATCGGAATTTTTAAAAAATGTAAAAAAACCTTATACTTATGCTAATATTTCTTATGAATATGGGATTACAAAGAGCCAAGAGGGAGAGGTAAAACGGGGTGTATTATCTATAGAAGGAGACAAAATTAGTTCTATTATAGAAAGTAGCGTTGGATTTTCAGGAGAAAAAATTGTAGCCCGTCCTTTAGATGGAAGTGAAGTTTTTGAAATTAAAGAAGGGCATCCTGTTTCTATGAATTTTTTTGCTTTTCAAAATGACATATATAGTTTATTGGAAGAATATTGGGAGAATTATTTTAAACAAAGTGAAGCAGAAATTTTAGCAGGAGAAGCCCTGTTAACTGAATGCTTAAAAGAAAATATAGAAAAGGGTACTATAACAATTTTAAATCAACCAGGAAAAAGTGTTTGGCTTGGTATGACGTATCGAAGTGATTTAGAATTTGTAGAAAAAAGGGTTCAAGAATTAAAAGAGAAAGAAGAATATCCTAAACATTTATGGGAGGATTATAGTGGAAAAGAATAAGGCGAAGTCAAGAATAGAGTACTTAAGAGCATTCATTAATAAAACCAATTATGAGTATTATGTTTTAGATAGTCCTACGATAACCGATCAAGAATTTGATAGTTATTTACGAGAACTTGAGAATTTGGAAGCGGAATTTCCAGAGTTTGATAGTTCTACTTCTCCTACGAAAAGAGTAGGAGGGGAAGTTATTGACCGTTTTAAAAAAGTAAAACATAAAATTCCTATGCTTTCTTTGCCAGATGTGTTTGATGCAACAGAAATAGAAGATTTTAATGCGAGAATTCTAAAAGAGAAGATTTTACCAATTTATGTATGCGAATATAAAATTGATGGCCTTTCTGTTTCTCTTCATTATGAAAAGGGAGAACTTATTTTTGCAGCGACTCGTGGAGATGGAATCACAGGGGAAGATATTACTCATAATGTAAGAACAATTAAAAGTGTTCATTTAAAAATCAATAAGCCAATTGATATAGAGGTTCGTGGGGAAATATTTATGCCGAAGAAGGTCTTAGAGGAAATTAATGATAAGCGTAAAATTAAAGGAGAACCACTTTTACAAAATGTTCGGAATGCGGCAGCAGGCTCTATTCGTCAGTTAGATTCAAAAATCGCAGCAGAACGTAAACTTGATACTTGGATTTACCATTTGCCTAATCCAGAAGATTATGGAATTAAAACACATGAAGATTCTTTAAACTTTATGAGTGAACTTGGTTTCAAAGTGAATAAAGAAGCAAATAGAGTCGTAACGGGGATAGAAGAAGTGCAAAATTATATCGAAGAAACTTCAAATATACGTGCCACTCTACCTTATGAAATTGATGGTATTGTTATCAAAGTAAATTCATTAGAAAGCCAAAAAAATCTTGGATTTACTTCAAAGTATCCGAAATGGGCAATTGCTTATAAATTTCCAGCAGAAGAAGTATTAACTACTTTACGGGATATTGTATTTACAGTAGGAAGAACAGGAAGAATTACTCCAAATGCTGTATTGGATCCTGTTATTGTTATGGGTTCGACAGTTAAACGAGCAACACTTCATAATGAAGATTATGTCTTGATGAAAGATTTAAAAATAGGAGATGTTGTATCAATTCGTAAAGCAGGAGATGTTATACCAGAAGTCGTAGAAAGAAAAATAGAAAGACGAACAGGGGCGGAAGAAGAGTTTAAAATGATTACTCAATGTCCGATTTGTGATAGTGTCTTAGAGAAGAAGAAAGACCAAGTGGATTATTATTGTATGAACCCATCTTGTCCAGCTAGAAAGAGTGAAGGTCTAATTCATTTTTGTAGTCGTAAAGCTATGAATATAGATGGTCTTGGGATTGAAATTATGGAAGATTTTTTTAATTTGGGATTCATTAAAAAAATATCAGATATTTATTTTTTATTTCAACATAGAAAAGATTTAATTGAACTGGAAGGGTATGGAAATAAGAGTGTGGATAACTTACTTGCAGCGATTGAAGATAGCAAAAGCAACAGTTTGGAGAGGTTACTCTTTGGATTAGGGATAAGTGGAATTGGTGATAAAACGGCTTTACTTCTAGTTAAAATATTTAAGAATATGGATAATTTGATGAATGCTACATATGATGATTTTAAAACCATAAAAGATATTGGTCCTACTCTTGCCGAAAATTTATACAATTATTTTCATGATGTAGAGAATATTTCTTTAATTGAGGAGTTAAAAAAAATTGGACTTAATATGAATTATCTTGGAGAAAATGAACGACATCATGATTTAATTAGTGGGAAACGTTTTGTTTTAACAGGCACTTTATCTTTTATAGATCGTGATAGTTTAAGTGGATTGTTAACTTCTTATGGTGGTGTTACTTCTTCTTCTGTTAGTAAGAAAACAGATGTTGTGATTGTAGGAGAAAATCCAGGAAGTAAGTATGAAAAAGCAAGGGAATTGAATATTGAAATATGGGATGAAGAAAAAATAAAAAGTATTGTGGATAAGTTGTAGCAATACTTTTTTTTGTAAAAATATAGTGATGATGTATAATACTTCTCAATTAGAAAGGAAGAGATTCAATGTTAGTTCATCGAGTTTTAAGTTCCAATTATAGAGGGTGTCTTTATCACAATGAAATAGATGCTTATTTAACTGGTGCTTTATGTTCCATACCTAGTGGAACAAGTAGAAACAACCAAAATACTTTTTGTTATAAAAAGGGGAGAGGGGAAAGATATTATTATCATTTTTTTGTGTTTCGGAAGATGCTTTTAAATATCTTTTAACTAAGAATCATCCAGAAGAATACCAAATTGGAGAGTTTGAAATCCAAGATGATTTAATTCCTTTGTGTAGTGGTTTTGGAACTGGATATCGATTTACCATGATTCCAAATAGTGTTCTTAAAAATTGTAAATGTAAGAAAATAAAGTTTCAGGAAATAGTAAAACCATCTTTAGAATTCGCGGTTCCTAAGTCCGAAATGCAAAAGAGTTATATGATTTTTCCGACGAAAGCAGAGTACTTAGAAATGACTGAAGAGAAAAGAGAACACTTTTTTGATGAGCATTATTTTAGATTATTTTGTCTTTATCCTACAACTCGCATTTATGAATTTGGAGATAAAAAAATAGAAGAGTGTTTTAGAGAGGTATATGAAGAGTACGAAAGTCATTTATACCCAGAATTCTTGAGTGCTTATCATGTTTCTTATGATGACCAGTGTGATGAGTTTACAAAATATCCTTATTCATTAAAAGAAGAAGATATATTGTCTAGAAAAAGAATTTTAGAAAAATACCATTTATAAAAAATTCTTTTATTTTATAGTTTTATAATCAATTATATCATTTAAATTACAATCTAGATAATTACATAGTCTTGCCAAAACAATGATATCGATTCTTACTAAATCACCAGTCATTATTCTTTTGATTACTTTAAAATCTGTGTCTGTATCACGCATTAATTTATTAATGCTGATTTTTTTATTATAAAGTACAT
>CAMYTM010000027.1 GCA_947297555.1 uncultured Mycoplasmatota bacterium
CAAGGAGCCGCTGGACTGCTTGCTTCTACCTATATTAACGTTGGACAATACACGACATATTTTCAAAAATTCAATGTAGTTCCAACAGTACCAACTAATCTTTATATTCACCAGTATATGACAGATATTACGGCACCTTCTGCTGAGTCTTCTACTACTTATAAATCCTTTAGTTCTTTAGGAATATTAGATTTAGGATTTGTTTTCTATATTCCTATTTATAACAATATGAATGCAACAATTAACAATAGCGGAAATGGCGGCTCTGGGGATGGATCAACTTCTGCTACGACAATGGATATAGCATCTATTGTAACTTCAAGTGGATATCGTTATTCAAATGGCTATATTTCTGGCATTCCGATAGGAACTGATGTAGCCACTGTCATTAGTTCTATTGAAGCCATAAGTGGTACAGATGCAGTGGTAAAAACAGCATCTGGTGAAAATATTACCTCTGGTAACATAGGAACAGGTTATAAAGTTGTTGTAACAAATAGCAACAGTAGAGAAGAATTACAAGTGATTATAAAAGGCGATACCTCAGGAGATGGAGTAGTAAATGCCTTAGATTTATTACAAGTGCAAAAACAAATTTTAGGTTCTTATTCATTATCAGGTGCTTATAAATTAGCCGGAGACACCTCAGGAGATGGGGCCATAAACGCTTTAGATTTATTACAAGTGCAAAAACAAATTTTAGGTTTATATACCATAGCACAATAGGAGGAATTTTATGAAAAAAATTTATTTATGCTTTTTAAGCCTAGTAACTTTATGCTTATTTCCCCTCGTCGTAAATGCGGCATCTGGTACAATTCGTGTAACGGGTTCTGCTAACGCTGTTGTAGGGAACCAAGTAAAAGTAACCGTTACATTAGCAAGTAGTACAAAAATAGGAAGTTGGCAGATGGATTTAAACTATGATAAATCCTACCTATCCTTAGTAAATAGTAGTGCAGAAGGTGGAGGAACTTCTATGGCTTCCTCTTCGGCAACAGGTGTAAAATCAAAAAGTTATACTTTTACTTTCAAAGTTTTAAAAAGCGGAAATACCAAAGTATCTGTAAATAGTTATCTTGCGTATGCTTTTAGTGACCTAAGCCAATTATCCCTAACATCAAGTAGTCTTTCTATTAAACTCATGACTCAAAAAGAATTAGAAGCCACTTATAGTAAAGACAACAATTTAAAAAGTTTAAGTATAGAAGGATATGAACTAACCCCGGCCTTCAACAAAGATACTTTAGAATACAAAGTAAGCATTCCCTCTGATGTAACTAAGATCAATATTCTCGCTGAAAAAAATGACAGTAAAGCATCTGTAACAGGAACAGGAGAAAAAGAAGTAGTAGAAGGAAACAATCGTTTTGAAATTATAGTGACAGCCCAAAATGGTAGTGAAAAAAAATACATTTTGGATATTGAAGTAGAAGATTTAAATCCTATTTCAGTAAAAATAGGGGATAATAATTACACCGTAGTAAAAAGAAAAGATATTTTAGAAAAACCAAGTACATTTGAAGAAGCAACTATCACAATAAATGGTGCAGAAGTACCAGCATTTAAAAGCGAAATTACGGGTTTTATACTAGTGGGGTTAAAAGATGAAACAGGAAAAATTATACTTGCTATTTATGATGAAACGGCAAAAACATACAGTCCATATCAAGAACTGCATGCTACTAACTTAACTTTATACCTAGCAGATTTTCCAAACGATTTAAAAGGCTATACAAAAACTACACAAATCATAAAAGAAAAAGAAGTAGTGGTTTATAAATACAAAGAAGACAGTCGTTTTGCCATCTGTTACGGAATGAATATTGAAACGGGAAAATACGAATACTATAAATATGATACAGAAGAAGGCACTTTTCAAATATGGGATACAGAAGAAATGCAAGATTTACAAAATGACATAAAAACCTATCAATATGCTTGTGTTTTATTCTTAGGAGGATTATTATTTGCATTTATTTTAATCCTTTGCTTACTAAAGAAAAAACATAAAAAATCAAAAAAAGCCAAGAAGAATGAAAAAGAAGTAGAAAACAAGTTTGAAGATAAAAATAGAAGTATCCAAGAAGAAATAAAGAAAGAAGAACAGAAAAAGGAAACATTAGAAGAAAAATTAAAAAAATTTGACCAATTTGATATAAACGATAGAGAAAAGAACATGAGAGAGTGAATGCTTTTCTCTTCATTTTTTTAATTGATTACGTTATAATGAAAATGGAAGTGAAATTATGTTTGTAAATGGTCATGATGTGTTTGTCATTGTATTTGTTACTTTTTTATGTAGTTTAATTGTAACCCCTATTATAGAAAAAATAGCAAGACATGTAAAAGCACTAGATTATCCAAATGAAAGACGTCTTAATAAAGTTCCTATGCCAACGCTAGGAGGACTCGCTATCTTCTTTTCATTTATGCTAGGATATATGCTATATGCTAGAAGTAGTATTCAAATGTTATCTATTTTGATGGGCAGTTTCTTACTTATTTTTATGGGAATAATAGATGACATTAATCCTTTAAAAGCCAAATACCAATTAATTTTCCAAATCATTGCTGCAGCGATAGTTGTTTTTTATGGACATATTTCTTTAGATTATGTAAGTATTTTAGGAATGAACTTTACCTTTACAGCCCCTTGGAACTATATCATCACGCTGGTTTTAATTGTATCTATTATCAATGCTATTAACTTATCAGATGGGCTCGATGGACTATGTTCGGGAATAAGTTCCATTTATTTTTTAACTATTTCTATCATTGCTTTTATCATGAATGCTCAACAAGGATTAGACACAACACTTGCTCTTATCATGCTTGGCTCTACTTTAGGATTTTTAGTTTATAATTTTCCACCTGCAAGAGTTTATCTTGGAGATACAGGAAGTAACTTTTTAGGATTTATTATTGCCGTAACAACATTACTTGGTTATAAAACAGCAACATTTACTTCTTTAATTATCCCTTTAATAATTCTAGCAACTCCAATTATTGACGTTGTATTTTCTATTATTAGAAGAATTCTAAAAAAACAAAATCCCTTTAGTACGCCAGATAAAGGACATATTCACCATCAACTATTAAAAATGCAATTTTCAACACGTACTTCTTTACTAATTATTTATGCCATTGATATTTTATTTGCTGCACTTTCTGTTTTCTATGCCTTAGGAGATACATATTATGTTATTTTAATTTATGTAGGATTAATGATTGTCTTCCTATTCATTGTTTTAAAAACAGATATTTTATTCAAACATCAAAAAAATAAGAAAGAAATAAAAATAGACAAGAAAAAGAAGTGAAAATATTGAAATCAAATACTCTATCTTTTACGAGAGGGTATTTGTTTTTTTAATTAGAATTGCTTTTTCAACAAACACTTTTACAAGAATTTAATGAAAAGAATACTTTTTTTGGTATAATATTAAAAAAAGGAGAAGAAAAACTATGATAAAATTAAAAAAAATAGATGGGTTATACCTACTTATATTTTTACTACCTTTTTTAGATGGTATCTCTTTAATAAACACTACGACTTTTTTTATAACTTTGACTTTAAAAGGATTATTTTTATTGTATAGTGTTTACTATTTAGTAAAAAATACGAAACATAAAAAAATTTTTGCCCTTTTAGGAATATATATTTTTATTTATCTTCTCTATGTCTTTACAAACCATCTAAACCCTTATTTTGAAATCACTAATCTACTTACTATTTTTTCTTTACCCACCTTTATTCTATTTTTTAGCCAATACCAAAAAGAAACCATAACTAAAAAAACAATATCCATTTTATTTTTACTATATTCTATAGTGTTAATCATTTTATCTTTATTTGGGTTTGTTATAAACAATGCAATCTTAAATCTATTTATTCTTCTTTTTGGTGTAGCACTATTCTATATAAGCGACAGCAATAGTTATTTATTAAAAGGATTATTTTTAATTTTATTTATTCTATTATTTCTTTTCATAAACAGCGGAATTTTCTTTATTAGTCTTTTGCTGTTAGTTTTCTTTGCCCTTTTTGGGGACCTAAAAAAAATAGCACGAACAATAAAAAAGAACCAATTAAAATCTCTTCTACTGGTTTTAGCCTTGTGTATAGGGTTTTCCGTTTATATACCAAAGATGGATTTGGCAAAAGATAAAACTTCTTTAGAACAATACAGTACGAAAAATTCTTTTCTAACAGAAAGAATTGATTTATTAAAAAATGCCCAAAAAAGTTTTAAACAAAGTAGTGGTATGGAAAAAGTGTTAGGTATGGGGTACGAAAAACTAAATTCTATTCATTATGTAGAAAGTGATATTTTTGACATATTTTATAGTATAGGAGTTTTAGGAATATTCTTTTACTTTTTCTACTTTGGCTATGTACTTACATTTAGTCATTTAAAGAAAAAGTATGCTATTTTATTTGCTTTTTTTCTTATTCTATCTAATGTAGGAAATGTTCTAATAAATCCATACCTTTTCCCATTTTTAAGTTTCTTGTTTTTAATTTCTAAAAATGATGTTGGAAAAATGAAAAAGGATATCTTATTGGTAAGCAATATGTATCCAAATAAAGCGTATCCGCACTATGGAATCTTTGTAAAAAATACATATGATTTATTAGTAGAAGATAACCATACTATAGATTTGGTGGTAATGTACAAAACACATGGAAAAATAAAAAAGTTATTTTCATATGTGAAACTGTGTGGAGATTCTCTTTTAAAAGCCGTTTTCAATAATTATGATTATATTTATGTTCATTTTGTTTCCCATACAACAGCAGGAGTTTTTCTTCCCGCCTTATGTGCTAAAAATACTAAACTAGTATTAAACACACATGGAAATGATATTGTAGCAGATACAAATGTAGATAAGAGTTACTTAGGACTTACCAAAATTTTTTTAAAAGGCGCAGATATTGTTATTGCACCGTCTAATTATTTTAAGAAAGTGTTGATAAGAAACTACAATGTAAAAAAAGAAAGAATAGTAATTTTTCCATCAGGTGGTGTTAATTTAGAAAAATTTAAAAAAATAGATAAAAAAAAGGCTTTAAAAAATGCTAACTTAGATAGTAAATTTAAATATTTTGGTTATATTGCCCGTATTGAAAAAGACAAAGGATATGATGTATTTGTAAAGGCCATTCATGAGTTTCAACAAAAAAATAACAACGAAAAAATTAAATTTTTACTTGTAGGCAGTGGAAGTGAAGAACCTAAATTAAAAGCATTAATCCAAAAATATAAATTACAAAAAATAATCATAAGAAAACCATTGGTAAGCCAAGAAGAACTTGTAAATATATACAATGCATTGGATGCCTTTATATATCCTACAAGAATGAAAAGTGAGTCTTTGGGATTAACAGGATTAGAAGCCATGGCTTGTGAAACATTTGTAATTGGTAGTAACCAATACGGCCCAAGTGACTATTTAATAGATGGAGAAAATAGTTTAACATTTAATCCAAGCGATTATAAAGAATTAGCAAATAAAATGAATGTATTTTTAAAACTAAAGCCAACAGAAAAAAATAGACTGATTAAAAATGCACGTAAAAAAAGTGAAGAGTATAGTAGTGAATATACAAAAAAGACAATATTAGATGTTTTTAATAATTGAAAATGAAAAAATAAGAAAGACAGTATAAAAAAAAGAAACTGTCTTTTTAATTAAAAAAATATCCATTTTCAATAAACAGATATTTACTTTTGTTTTGTATTAAAATCAACTTGAATTATACCATGCCGATTTTCTCTTTGTCCCTCTGGAGGAGGCGTCATATAATCACCATAAAGATAGGTAAGATAAGTATCATAATCTTTAAGCCCCATTAGTGTTTTTCCTTCAAAAGAAACAGGAACATATTCATTCATTACCTTTTTATCGTAAATCATTTTATTAAAAAGCACACTAGAATAATCTACTAGACTGTTTGTATTCTTGTTTTGATAACGAAATTGCATTTTTTGTAACTTCTTTTTCAAAGATTTTGCAGAAGTGAAAATAGCAAGAAACTTTAAGAAGGCTAAAATAACTCTTTTGCTAAACGAAGGTGTTTCTATAATATATCCTTTTTTAATTTGTAAAAGCAAACGATAGAGTACGGCCTTTTTTACCAATATTTTTTGTAAAAATACATTATCTGTAATCACATCATGTGGAAATATATCTATCCATATTCCTTGATGAACATCCACGTTTTTTGCAACATTTTCTAAATAAATAGTATTATTTTCTCTTATTTTTGCAAAAGTCATGGCATAATTAGGTTCTGTATTCCATGTTTGTAAAAAATATTTGTCTCCTAATTCTTTTTGCGCTACTTCACAAAACTTTTCATAATCGCTTCTCGGCATATCAATATCTAAATCATCATCCCAAGGAATAAAACCTTTATGACGAATAGCCCCAAGAAGAGTACCACCATCAATGTTGTACTTTAAATTGTATTTTTTACAAATACGATCTACTTCCAAAGCCATTTCTAATTGATGTTTTTGTGCTTTATTCATTACTATCACCTACTAAAATTATAGCATAAGGAAAATATTTTATATAGAGAAAAAAATATGCATTTTACTTCCCATTTAAAAGATAACATGATATGATGTTCATAAGAAAAGAGTATTTGAATTTTATGAACAAAATTATGTATGACATTATAATAACGATTTTTAATAATAAAAGGGAGTTAAGTCAAAGAGAACTATCTAAAATAACCAAAACATCTTTGGGAGTAATAAATGTAAGTTTAAAAAAATTAATAGAATATGGCTATCTAACAAATAAAAAAGAATTAACAGAAAAAGCGATACAAGAAATCCATTCCTCAAAAACTAGAAATGCTATTATTCTTGCAGCGGGATATGGAATGCGAATGGTTCCTATAAATACAGAAATACCAAAAGGACTATTAGAAGTAAAAAATGAGGTTTTAATTGAACGAATTATAAAACAACTACAAGAAGTTAGAATTACGAATATCCAAATTATAGTAGGCTTTATGAAAGAAAAATACGAATACTTAATAGACAAATATAATGTTGAGTTAATAATCAATCCAAAATATAGTGAAAGAAACAATTTGTATTCCCTTAACTTAGCCAAAAAGAATATAGGAAATTCTTATATTATACCTTGTGATATTTATTGTAAGGAAAATCCCTTTCATATTTTTGAATTGTATTCTTGGTATATGTTAAACAATGAGAAAGATGAGGATAGTATACTAAGAATTAACAAAAAATTTGAATTGGCAAAAGTAAAAACAAAAGAATGCGGAAATAAAATGATAGGAATTGCCTATATTAGCGAAAAAGATAAAAAACTTTTTGTGAAAAAACTAGAAGAATGTAACAATTTAAAAAAATACAAAAATTCATATTGGGAAGATATTTTATTACAAGAAAATACTAAATATTTTAAACCAAATCTTGTTAATAATGAAGATTACATAGAAATAAATACCTATGAAGAATTAAGAGACTTTGATTTCAATTCTAATAGTTTAAATAATGATGCTATAGAAATTATAAAAGAAGTCTTCAAAGTAGATATACAAGAAATTGTAAATATACAAATATTGAAAAAAGGTATGACCAATAAATCTTTTATATTTGAATGC
>CAMYTM010000028.1 GCA_947297555.1 uncultured Mycoplasmatota bacterium
CCTCCTTTCTTTAATTTTGATGACTTTTACATCAAAACTGATATTACTATAACATTACAAATTGAGTTTGTCAACACAGTAATTACAAATTTGTTGATTTTTACAACAATATATGCTATACTTAATTCAAGAAAAGAAAAAGAGGTGTATCTATATGTTAAAGAAAAACACTACTGAACTTGGAAAAACAATAAGTGAAGCAAGAGAAAAACTAGGAATATCGCAAAGAGAACTTGCTCGTAAATCAAATATGGATTGTGCCGAAGTATCAAGAATAGAGGCAGGTAAAAGATTAAAGCCAAATGTTTTATATTTAAAAGGTATTGCTGAAACTCTAGGACTTAGTTTAGTTAAACTTATGAAACTTGCTGGTTATGATGATGTCGATATAAATTGGGGAAAAGATTTATCAAGCAAAAGGTCTACCTCTGATTATCAAGAGCAAATAAAATCTTACGAACAATTTTATTTTGATGTTTTAGAGGAATTAGAAACAAGAAGAAAAACTGATTTTGCTATTAAAGGTGGAATTGCTGATTTAATTGATAAGTTAGAACTTGCTAAACTAGAAAATAAAGAAATATCAAATAATGAAATACTAGATAGATTAAAAGAACTAATTCCTATGATTAGACCTAACCTCGAAAAACTAGATAAATCAAAATACCCTAAATTTGATAGAGGGGTATTTCCTAAAACTGAAATAAAATCTACAACAAAATTAAATACTCTAACAGGAAAATTTATAGATGAAGAAAAATAAAATTACGAACACGTTTTGTTTTTATGTTAGTAAAAATGAAAGTGGGAAAAGTAATTTTATTCATCAATACTTTTGTGATAACAAAAGAAAAAAATAACCTTTTTGCTTTAGTCGATAGACTTTAGCAATTAGGTTATTTTTTATAAAAAGACGTAGCACGTTTCTGTTTGATTTAGCAAATGAAAGTGGCGATAGTCTTTTTCTTTTTATGAAACGCAAGTGAAATAAAAAGGCAACAATATTACTTACGTTAGTTTGTAATATGTTGCTTAAAAGGGGTTTCAAAAGGGATCACCCTTTGCACACATCGTTATTGGCTCTGCCAATATCGTAGTGTGTTACCTAGTCGTCAAGAACTAGGTTTTAACCGAGCTATTAGTTACATAGTTTCTTTTAGATTTTTGACACAAATTATTTTTCAATAATTTCAGTTTCACATAATCTTTTATATTCTTTATTAGATTTTGATAGTTCTTTATGTGTCCCACTATCTATTATTTGACCATTTTGTAATATCATAATTTCATCACAATTTACTATTGTTGATAATCTATGTGCTATTATTACTATCGTGTATTTATCTTTTAAATTATCGATTGCCTTTTGTATTTTACTTTGTGTTTCATTATCTAAAGCAGATGTTGCTTCATCAAATAAAATAATTTTAGTCTTTTGTACTAATGCACGAGCAATAGCTAATCTTTGTCTTTGCCCTCCAGATAAATTTACTCCACCTTCTCCAACAACAGTATCATATTTTTGAGGTAAACTATTTATAAAATCATCTAAACAAGCTAAACGACAAGCATTTTCTATTTCTTCATCAGTTATATCATTTTTAACAAGTTTTAAATTATCTTTTATGCTCAGATTAAATATATATGGATTTTGACTAATTATTGTAATGTTTCCTCTTATTGATTCTTCATCTAATTCTTTTATGTCTATTCCATCAATAGAGATAAAGCCACTTTTAGTATCATACATTTTACATAAAAGATTAAACATAGTTGTTTTACCTTCACCACTTTTTCCAACTATACCGTAAGTTTTATTTGCTTCTATTTTTAAATTTAATTTATTTAATATTGCATTTTTATCGTCATATGAGAACACTACATTTTTAAATTCAAATTCGCCTACAATATTATTGATGTGCTTATCTCCAAATTTTTCTTTTTTAAATTTTTCATTGTTAATTATATCAAAAACTCTATTGCAAGAAATGTTAAAACTTTTACACTCTTCAAACAAAGATGATACAGTACCCATTAAATCTGTAAGAACAGTAGATCTATAACTATAAAGTGCTACTGCAATGGCAACTGTAATTATATCTTTAGTAACTAAATATATCAAAGCAACTATAGTAATAAATTCAAAGAAATCTTTTAATAAATCTATTACTAAATTAAAGCCCATATCAATATTTCTCATTTCGAAATTTTTTTCACTTTGAAATTTAACATTTTTGTCTAATTCTTTCATAAAACTTTCTTTAGCAAATAACATTTTAATATCTCTTGCACCTCTTACTAATTCTCCAGTAAGTCCCGCTACTTTATCACTTTGATTTCTAAATTCAATATCTTTCGTTCCAACTTGCTCATTTTTAATATAATGTAATATTGTTAGTATTACTGCTGCTATTAGATAGTAAATAAACATATGATAGTCTATTACTAATATGGCAACAAATGATCCAATATTAGATAAGAAACCTGTTAGTTTTCCCATTCCAGTCGTAAACATTCCAGCCATTTTATCAGTATCGTTAGTAAGTCTTTGAATAAAAGTACCACTAGAATTAGAATCTAATGTAGATTGTTCTAATTTTAATGTTTCTCTCCCTAAAGACATCTGCATATTTCTAACAGTACCTCTTCTAAATATTTGTGTATTTTTTCTAATAATTAATGTTTTAAATTCATTCACTGTACTTATACCTAATAATATTAAAGCCATAAAAATAGCTTGATTCCATATAGAATCAGTAAAATTAACAATAAATTTAGCTGATACAAGCGGAACACTAATATTTATTACTATACCAACTATACAACATATTATTTGAATTATTAAACAAGATTTATATTCCTTTCCATAACTATAAACCCTTTTTAAGTTTCTTATAGTTTCTTTCATCTAAATCACTTCCTTTAAATTATTTATAATGTTTGTTATTAAGTTTTTAATTTCCTGTTCATTTACTAAGATACTTTTACATGCAATTTGACAAGATAGTCCATGAGTATAAAATCTAACATCTCTATACAATTTTTCAGATTGTTTTTTTGTTAATTTATATTGTTTCGGAATGGATTTAATTGTATCAATATTTTGTGGTGAATTTAATACTTCTTCTATGGTTCTTGTTCCTGCCAAATCACTCATAAATAATGCCTTAAATATATTAGATTCTTTAAGTGCAAATAATGCGTATGCAAAACTGATAGTGTATAAATAGTTTTCTTTATCTACAATATTGTAAATAAAATCATTGTAATAATCATGTAAGTATTCCTTTAGATTCTTTTTTAATTCATCCATACTACCAAAGTTTTTGAATATAGGCTGAGTTGAGCAGCCAATGTATTTGCACAAATCTCTAGCATTCATTGAATCTATTCCTTTTTCTTTAATAAAATCTTTTGACTTTTCTAAAATAACATTTTCATTGAATACTATTTTTCTTGCCAATAAAAACACCTCCTAAACAAATTAAATAACGTTTGTTATTTATTATACTATTTTTCTTATAATTGTCAAGATAAAATAACAAAAGTTATTTTATAGACTGATTTCATTATCATCTTTATTTTTGTCATCATAAGACCTCTTGCCAGTTTTTAAATAGCTAGGCACTCCTGCATAATCAAATAATTCATTTTCTTTAGTTGTACCTTTTGAAATATCATAAACATCATTAGAATCAAAATCTTCATTGTCATAATAGTCTTTTATTTCACTTGTAGTACGATCTTTTGTCTTTTCATTACCAATCTGTAGTAATTCCCTAAAAAAGTGTTTTATAGCTTCCAAAATAGCTTTTAAATAGTCTTTAAGATGATTGTTCTCTTTTATTAAGTTTTGATTTCTAGTAGTAAGTGCTTTTACTTCTCTTTGTAGATTATTTTTTTCTTTTTCTAGTGTTTGATGGCTTTGAGTATAAGTATCAATTTCATTAAATAACTCATTTATCTTAGGTTGAAATTCTACTGCTTTTTTTGTTTCCTTAATAACATTTTTCATACTATCAAAAGTATCTTTTCGTACTCTTACATAATCTTTATCAATAATAGTGTTTTTGGTTGTTTTCATTTTTTCTTTAAAATCATTTATAGCATTATCAAGACTTTTGTTAATAGTAGTTACCTTATCTTCATAATATCTAGTAGTTTTCTTAAATTCTTTAATTTTAATATGTTTTCTATCACTATTTTTAATACCTCGTTCTAATTCAAAACCAGCCTCTCTTAATCTCAAATTATAGACATCTTGTAATTGTGATAAATGAATATTGTCTTTAATATATTGCTTTTTAGAAATAGTAAATCTTTCAGTGTTGGTTCTCTTATCTAACTTTTTAACAAGTGGTACTACAACACAATGAATATGTGGTGTTAATTCATCTAAATGTATTGTTGCATGTAAAACTTGTTCTTTTTTATAACCTAAATCATTATAAACAAAGTCCATACAAGTATCTGCCCATCTCATTATTTCATCTTTACTCATATTATCAAAAAATTTATGGGTTGCCGTAAACATTAATTCATCAGCTACAACACTTTTAGATTTATTTAACATTTCATTAAAGGTTCGTTTTCTATCATCTCGTTCAGTTTTCATTCTTTCGTTATGTTCACGTTCATAATCTTTTACAAGCATTTTAAAACCCTTAACATATTTTTCTGCTAAGAGTACTAATTCTATATTATTTTTGGTTAATTCTAATTTGATATTAGGATTGCTTTTATAAGCTTTTTTCTCACGTTTATTATGCGATCCGATTTGTGCTAAATCATTTATAGTCATTATTGGTTGACTTCTAAATATTCCATAATTTAAATTCATATATCTACCTCACTTTCTTTACACAAAATAAAAAGATATGATTTTTCACATACCTTTGCTAATTTCATAACCGAATTTTCATAAGTTTTTACTTTATTTTAATTTTATTAAGTATTTGTATCAATTAGAGGACATTTTTCTTATTTTATACGTTTATTGATACCATAATACTTAAATTATAATCAGTTTTTGCTTTTTCTTTGTGTTTTACAATTATGTTTTTTTCTTCAATTTTTCCTTTAAAATAAAGCAAATCTTGTATTTTTTTATTTTGTGTCATTTGTAAGGTCATAGTCCCCTATAAATTTTGACACAAGTATCAAAATATGGGGGGCTAAGGTTTAGGCAACCTTAGAATCCACCTGTCTTATTTCGTAATATTTCAAAACTTCGTAATGGAATAAAACTACATAAGACTTCTGATAAAATAATAAGCACTGCTTTTTATTTTATCTATGAAAATTATTCAAGTAATTGCAAACTATCGTAAGCAATTATTTCATAATTTTATTTAAACAATCTATCGCTACTTTCACGAGTAAACTCGCAAAACGTACCACGGTTGTTATAACTTTTTTATCAAAAAAGTTAACAAAAAATTTTTATTTATTATTCTTTAACTCATTCCATTCCTTTTCAATTTGTTCTCTCTTTTTTCTTGTTTCTTCATCTAATTCATATTCAGTTGAATTAACAATTGGTGGTAGATATTCAAATACATCTTCTTCATTTTCTAATATTGATTTATCTCCCTCATTAACATAAATAACTCCAAGTTTTAATTGTTCTAGTTTATCCATTTTCTTATAATCTTCTAATGGAAATATTCTAACAATTTTTCTTTCATTGTAGTAGTTGAAGAACATTACTTTATCTTGATAATAGTAAGTTGCCTCATAATAACCAACATTATAAAATTCTCTTAATCTAAAAATATGTTGGCTTACTTTTTCAAAAGGAAGATACTCACTAAATCTTAATTTTGTAACAACATTACCTATTAAAGCATAATCTTTTTTATCTAAATAACCAGAATCATATAAATCATTACAAGTATTGCACATATTTTCTCTAAATAAGATTTCATCAACTTTGCACTTATGATTAGAACTTTCTTTTAATTTTATTTCATCAATATATCTCATTACTAAATCTTGTTTTTCTTCTCTAGTAAGTTCGCTCCAAGATAAATTATTTTCTTGATATTCTTTAGGGTATAGTAATTTATTAATATAATCTATATCTCTTTTGATTAGAATATCATCTGGTGTTAAACTTAAATCTTCACAGACTTCGCACTCTCTTAATCTATTTTCAAGTTCAGTAATTGTTGTTTCAACAATTTTTCTTTCTTCATCATATTCAACTAGAGTGAATGTACCATTAACATACGCTTTTTTAATTCTTTCTAGTTTTTGATTTTGATTAGATATTTCCTTTTGTATATCTTCTTTTGGATTTTCTATTTTCGTTTTAATCATAGGTAGTAGTGTTTGATTAACAACACTATCATATTCGTTAATATCATCAATAAAATGTTCAATTTCACTCTCTATTTCAGTTTCTTTGATAGTTAATTTACAATCATTACAATAGTAGTAATAATAAGAATTACCATTCTTTTTAGTTGTTGCTTTGCCACCTAATATTCTATTACATTTAGGACAACATAATTTTTGTAAAAATATATAAGTCAAAGTTCTTTTATAACTTCTAGAATTTTTCTTTTGTTGTACTTGGCAAGATTCCCATAATTCTTTTGATACAATAGGTTCAACTACATCACTATAATAAACTGGTTCTTTTGTTCTTTTACCATGAACAAAATCTCCTTTATAGATTTCATTTTCAAGTATTCTCATAATTGTTGAATCATACCAGTTTGTTTTACCTAATATTTCTTCTTTATTAAATAAATTAGCAATTGTTTGATAAGAATTTCCCTCATAATATAAATTAAATACTCTAACAATAATATCTTTGGTTGCTAAATCTGGCACTAATATTTTTCCATCTCTTTTATAACCAAATGGACTCTTGTGTGGAATGTGTCCAACTTTTATTGCACCAGCTAAACCTATTTTAGTTCTCTCACTTGTTCTTTCTATTTCGTTTTGTGAAACAGTTGTTAAAAGTCTTGCAACCATTTTACCATTTGCATTTGTAGTATTTATATCATCATTAGCACAATCAAGATAAGCATTATTTTCATCTAAAAATTTCATAATATGTTCCATATCATAAACACTTCTAGTTAATCTATCTAGTTTTAAAACAACAATAGTATTACATTTTTTATCTCTAATATCTTGTAATAGTTCTTCAAATGCTGGTCTTTTATTTCCAGTTTTAGCACTTATTCCAGCATCTTCATATACTTTGTAAATTTCATAACCTTTATATTCACACATTGCTTTTAATCGTTTTTCTTGTTCTGGTAAACTAAAACCCTCGCGTTTTTGATCTTCGGTACTTACACGAATATAAAGCCCAGCAATTTTCTTTTCTTCGTTCATATTTTTTAATCCTCCTTTATTCTTTATCACCAAAAAAGAGGCGACAAAGACACATTAAATATTTTTATGTCTTTGACACCTCTTAATAAAATCTAAATAAGTTGTATTAATATCTTTTAAACTTCGTTTCATATTAACCCCCAAAAACATAAAACTTCATTTATTGCTTATCTATTATAGATATTTAAACATTAAAGTCAAGACATAATTACCAATTTT
>CAMYTM010000029.1 GCA_947297555.1 uncultured Mycoplasmatota bacterium
CATTTACACCTGTAAGTAGTGGCCTTAATTCTTGTGTAGATATAGCAAACACAGTTTGATTAATAAGTGTTTTCAAAAGATCACCTTTTAAAATAATAGGATCTTTATGTTCTTCCATTTTTAAATTAGGATAATCATTCGCATCTAAACAATTCAAATTAAATTGAGCATTTTCCGTATAAATTCTAATTTTTAATCTGTCGATAACTTCAAAGTTAGCCACATCTCCAGGTAGTTTTCTAATAATATCCAACAAAAACTTACTTTGAATAATAATAGTTCCAATACTTTCAATATTCTTAATCTCCTTTGCTTC
Organism: uncultured Mycoplasmatota bacterium; assembly: GCA_947297555.1. Lineage (GTDB taxonomy): Bacteria > Bacillota_I > Bacilli_A > RF39 > UBA660 > MGBC108787. The sequence continues at coordinate 317 of CAMYTM010000029.1, forward strand.
GATAAAAGAATTAATTGTAAGTTCACTATCACTTGCTGTTAAAGATAAACCATTATTGTTTAGTTCAAATTTAATTCCATTTAATACAGGAATGACATTTTTTGTAGATACTCCTTTTATTACATGATTCAAATTTTCTAGTAAAATATTTTTATCAATTGCAAATTTCATAATTTTCCTTCTTTCTTATTTGTTAATTTTTTTATTTTGATTATTATACAGTGGATAAAGTGTATAACTTCATTATTCACTTTATTTTCCTATATTTCTAATTCTATTTTCTGTGAATAAACTCTACTTTTTTCTTTCAAGTTATACACATTTATTCACAACTTTAAAATTTATTCTTTATCATATTGATTTCTTCTTCCAATTTTTTATTACTTTTTAAATCATCTGTTATTTTATCACAAGCATGAATAACAGTAGAATGATCTCTTCCCCCGAATTGCATGCCGATTCTAGATACAGTTTCATCAGTGAGCATTCTAGATAAATACATCCCAATTTGCCGTGGATAAGCAATCTTCGCACTTCGCTTTTTCCCTTTTAAATCTTCTATTGTAATATTATAAAAGTCTGCGACGGCTTTTTGAATGTTATCAATCGAGTTATCAGAATATATATTCACATTAATATAATCTTTTAATGCCTCATTAGCAAACTCTAAATCAATACGCTCTGGAACAATCATTGCTGTGTATGCCATAAGCCGGTTTAAAGTTCCTTCAATAAATCGTACATCATTTTGACAACTATTCGCAATAAATTCAATCACTTCTTCGTCCACCTTATCTTGAATACTTTTTCCCTTTAATTTTTGTTTAATGATTCGGACACGTAAATCAAAATCTGGAGGATCAATATTTACAGGTAGTCCCCACATAAATCTGCTTCTTAAGCGCTCCTCTATTTTCTTTAAATCATCTGGACTTCTATCAGAACTAATAATAATTTGTTTATTGGCTTGATGTAAGGCATTAAAAGTATAGAAGAATTCCTCTTGCGTTTTATCCGCCCCTACTAAATATTGAATATCATCAATAATCAAAACATCCACGTTTCGATATTTATTTTTAAAATTATTAGAATAATCTATTGCTGATTTTCCCTTTTCCATCCCAGCAATTCCAATATATTCATTCATAAACATATCACTTGTTGTGTATAACACTTTTTTATTGGTATTTTCTGTTATAAAATTTCCAATAGCATGCATTAAGTGTGTTTTTCCAAGTCCACTTTTTCCATATATAAATAATGGATTATGAATTTTTCCTGGTTGTTCTGCGACGGCCATTCCAGCCACTTTCGCAAACCGATTAGTGTTTCCCACAATATAATTATCAAAATTAAGGGTTTTATCCAAGTTACTTTCCCAAAACTCATTCACGGGATTTTGAGGAATTGTTTGTGGTTCTACAATTACTTCTTGGATTTCATCTTTTAAAATAAATTTAATATCATAATTAATTCCAGAAAGTTTAAATAAAATATCTTCTATTAAAGAATAATAATTTTCGGCAAGAATTTTCTTATGAATTTCCATCGGCACCTGGATAGTTAAAAAATCACTGTTAATATTCACAAGTTTCAAATCATTAAACCAAGCATTAAAAGATGCAGAATTTATTTCATTTTTGACTTTCTCTAAAAACTGTCCCCATAACTCTTCAACCAGCAAATTCCATCACCCCGCTATCTACTACCCTAAGTAAGTTCATTGTATCTCATTAATTGAATATTGAAAAGTGAAAAAGCAAATGTACATAGTTATGCACAAGTTATCCACACAATTCGCCATTATAATAACTAACTTTTTAAGATTTATCAACATTATCCACAAATTTTTTATTTTTTTTATTCACATCGTGTATAAAATTTATCCACAGAAAGTTCTTAATGTTTATAACCAATATTTCCCAAAGATTTAAAAGAAAAGATTATGCACACATTTTGCACATTTCTTTTATAATAACTCTTCTTACTACTCTTTAATAAATTTAGAATGTGAAAACAAACCTTTTCTATTTTTAATTTTAAAATAAAAAAAGGAAAAAGAAATCAAAAAAGAAATATTTTCCCTTATAAAAACATAAAATGAATCATCTATTCCTTGACATTTTGATTCGCCTAATATTATAATAAAATGACTTTAGATTTAAGGAGGAACGTTTATGAAAATAGGTACTTATCAACCAAATAAAAGAAAAAAAGCAAAGAAACATGGTTTTTTTGCACGTAAAGAAACGAAAATTTTAAAAAATAGAAGAAAAAAAGGCCGTAAAAACCTAATTACGAAATAAACCACATTTCTGTGGTTTTTTTGCTATATTACAGAAAGAAGGGATATTATGAAAAAAAATGAAGTAGTAAAATCTAAAATAGATTTCAATAACATCATTCAAAGTTCCCCTTTTATAAAAAACCAAAGTTTTGTTATATATATAAGGAAAACAGAAACAAGGAAAAGACACTTTGGTATCGCTGTATCCAAAAAACTTGGAAATGCCGTAGTAAGAAATAAATTAAAGCGCCAATTACGTGCTATTCTAGATGAAATGAAAGAAAACTTTCCAAATAATCATGATTATATTATAATGATAAAGAAAAGTTGTGTAGAATTATCATTTTTACAAAAGAAAAATGATTTGGAAAATTTAATAAAGGAGATAAAATGAAAACAAAAAAAATACTCGTATTGTTAATTGCCGTATTGTTATTGACAACAGGTTGTGGAAATAAAACCTATTTGAAAGAAGATAAAAGTATAGTAACGTATGAAAGTACAGGACAAAGTCTTCAAAATAATATTTTGTGTAAGCCAGAAGAAAAAGAATTATATGAACTTTATGAAAAATACAATGACCAATTAAAAACAAAATTAGAAGATTTGCCAACGTGTGCTAGTTTTAAACCGAATGATATAAAGTACCATAGTTTATGGGAATCTATATTTGTAAAACCACTTGCATGGTTAATATTGAAATTAGGACTTGCCATCAAAAACTTTGGAGTATCTGTAATGTTAATTGGGTTAGGTATTCGTTTAATATTACTTCCCTTTTCCAAAAAAACTATGGAACAATCTGAAAACATGAAAAAAGCCCAACCAGAAATACAAAAAATTGAGAAGAAATATAAAAATCGCACAGATAGCGATTCTATGATGATGAAAAGTCAAGAAACAATGCTAGTTTATAAAAAATATAAAATTAATCCAGTATCAGGCTGTTTGCTTGCCTTTATTCAATTGCCTTTATTCTTTGCATTCTTACAAGCCATCAATCGTGTTCCAGCAATTTTTGAAGATAGTCTATTTGGAATGAAACTTGGAATGACACCATGGGTTGGGATTGGGCAAGGAAAATATATTTATATTCTATTAATTGTGTTAATTATCTTATCCACTTATTTTTCATTCAAAAATGCTATGCATAACCAGAAAACCACCAATGAAATGGAACGTCAAATGCAACTTACTTTAAAATTTATGATTATTATGATTTCCGTTGCATCATTTAGTCTACCAACTGCGATTGCATTATATTGGATTGTAACGAATGGATTTGTTGTCATACAAAACTTTATTTTTAAAAAGATAAATGAGGGAAATAAGAAAAGAGGAAATTAGAAATGTTTGAAGTAGAATTAGAAGCAAAAACAAAAGAAGAGGCCATAAAATTAGCAACAGAAAAATTAAATGCCAGTGAAAGTGAAATAATTTATCATGTTGAAGAAGAAATAACAGGCAAGTTATTTAAATCTTCCAACTATAAGATAAAAGCAATCACTCTTACAGATTTAGTAGAACAGATAAAAGAATACTTAAAAGCAATCATTATTAACTTAGGATTGGAAGTTCAATTTGAAAGTTCCATTCGAGATAGAAAAATAAATGTTGCTATGTATGCTGATAATAATGCAATCCTAATTGGAAAAGATGGAAAAACACTAAAAGCCTTAGAAACATTAGTAAAACAAAAAGTATTAAATACTTATGGTGTTCATATTACTATTTCCTTAGATGTAGAAAACTACAAAGAAAAAAGAATAAAAAACTTAGAATACATGGCTAAAAAAATTGCTAGAGAAGTAAGAAGCACTAAAGTAGAAGCCACTTTAGAAAATATGAATTCCTTTGAAAGAAGAATTGTACATAATATATTAACAGACTTTAAAGGTGTAGAAACTACTAGTGAGGGCGAAGAGCCAAATCGTCATGTTATTATAAAACCCACAGACTAATAAACTGTGGGTTTTTAAATAGTTTATTATAAATATAATTTTGGTTGTTTACTACGCATAAGTTTTCTACTTCTATTATTTAATAAAACTTCATGAATTGTATCTTTAATATCTTCTCGTCTAATTCTGTCATTTATTTCCCATATTAAAATTATTTCATTTACAATATCTAAAATTATTTTTATATTTCCATTTGTACAAGTTACTAATAAATTTAAAGTGTCATAATTTAACCAATCCAATGGTATTGTTGCATTATATCCCATAATTCTCTTTTTTATAATAGCATAAACAATTTCTAAATTTTTATTATACTCGATAGAATATGGAGTGAAAGTAATGAGTTCACTATTTTCATTAAAATAAGTTTTATACCAATATTCAGGTAAACTTTCATCATCTACTTCAATAATAGTTTTATCAAATAAATCAAAATAAGAATATAAAATCTTTTGTGCTAATTCATCACTATTATTAATACTATCAAAACGATTACTACCAAGTTCTATTGATTCAATATGCATTAGTTTTTTAAATTTATCTAATATTTCTCCACTAATTTCTTTAGAAGTATATAATTTTGGTAAGCAATAACTATCTGTAAAAACCAAACTATTTAGTAAATCAACTATTTCTTGGCAACAATTCTGTATAGCATCACCATATTGTGAGAATTTGCTTTGATAAGTTAATTCATGATATTTTTTAATATACCAAAGGATTTCTCTGGTAAAATGTATCTCCCAATAATGTTCAAAAAATTCTTTTGCTAAAAAATTTTTTGTATCTAAAGGTAAATTATCCCTATTAAAATTTAAAAGCATAAATGGTTGTTCTGTATTTGCTTTCTTTTCTTGCATATAATTTAAAAGTGTACTTCTTCCTGTTCCTTTTCCTCTCAAAATAATTTTAGAAACTTCTAATGTTTCTATTTCTTTAAATGTATCTTGCGCTGGTTCCCTTAAAAATTCTTCACAATGTATTATTTTATACGGTCTTATGTATTTCAAACTAAAACCCTCCTTCATTATATTTTCAGTATACCATAAAAAATACCATAAAAAATTTATTTTCCAATTTTTGTTTTTTTCATTTTTACTTGAAAATCTAAAAAGATTGTATATAATAAATGAAATCAAAGGGGCAGGACTAGTATGTTATATTTAAAAAATTTAATTACCGAGAATACACCTATTACTAGACTTTCAAATGACCGTTCTATGTCAGAAGAAAATAAAAAAGAAATTTTAGGTGTAAGTGAGACAGATTTAGAAAAACAAGATGATTATATGAAGATGATGTATTTCATGAATAATAGTTGGTATTATTTTAAGGAAGAAGAAGAGAATTTAGGATATCCATTTTATTTGATAGACGAATTAATGGGCAGTTTTTTAGCGCATAAAATGAATATGAAAGCGATTACTTATTTTTTAGCAAGAGTTAAAAATAAAAAAATGGGACTTGCTTCTAAAAATTTTAAGCAAAGTGGTTTTCATTATTATTTTGGTAAACAGTATTATGATATTTATAATAATAATACGAATCTAAGTTTTGCACCATTTCGTGTAGAGAATATTGAAAACTTAAAATTCTTATGTGTTAGTGATGAAAACAGAGAAATTTTAACAAAACATATTTTAGAAATGCTAGCATTAGATGTTTATATGTTACAAAAAGATAGAAAAAGTGCCAATCTACAATTTGAAAAAAATCCAATATCAAAATATATCGATTTAGCACCTCTTTATGATTTTTCTAATTGTATTCCAAAAATAGAGGAAAAAAGTGGTTTGGACTTACAAGAGGTTGTTTTAAGAATTACGGATAGAAATATACAAACTTTAGTAAAACAATATCCTTATTTTGCAAACTTTTTATCTTCTTTATTAGAAACAAAAATGAGTTCAACTTGGGAAGAAATATGTGAATTTTATCAGTTTAATCAAAATAGCGAAGCCTTTGAAGAAGTGTATAACTATTATAAAACAAAAGAAGAAAGCCAAAGACGATATTTAGGAATGTATTTAAAATAATCTTCAAAAGAAATAAATACTAATTGTATACAAGAATTTCCTAAACTGTGCTATAATACAAGGCGATTGGAAGGATAACTATGGAAGAGACTATTGTTGCAGTATCAACCTCTTTAGGAAGAGGGGCAATTTCTATTATAAGAGTAAGTGGAAAAGAAGCATTATATTTAGTAAACAATATATTTAAAGGAAAAGATTTAACCAAAGTAAGTTCCCATACCATACATTATGGTTATATAGTTAATGAAACAGAAGAAATTGATGAAGTTTTAGTGATGGTGATGTTATCTCCAAAAACTTTTACTATGGAAAATATTGTAGAAATTAATTGCCATGGAGGAATTGCTACTACAAATCGTATTTTAGAATTATTAATTCATAATGGAGCAAGACTTGCAGAACCTGGAGAATTTACAAAAAGGGCATTTTTAAATGGCCGCATTAGTTTACTTGAAGCCGAAAGTGTAAGTGATCTTATAGAATCCAAAAGTGAAACTCAAAGAAAAATGGCTTTAAATGGTGTAAATGGTAGACTAACAAAATTAGTAAGAAACGTACGAGATCATATATTAGACATCATTGCCAACATTGAGGTAAATATCGATTATCCCGAATATGATGATGTGGAACATGTAACGAAAGAGATCTTGCTGCCGAAGGCGGAAGCGTGGATCCATCGCATCGATGAGATTTTGAGGAAGGCCGAAAGCGGACAGATCGTAAAAGGCGGTAGCCGCACGGCGATCATCGGCAAGCCGAATGTCGGTAAAAG
>CAMYTM010000030.1 GCA_947297555.1 uncultured Mycoplasmatota bacterium
TACAAAGTATATGAAGATGCTGGAATAAGTGCTAAAAACGATAAAAGACCTGCCTATCAAGAAATGATGAATGATGTTAGAAATGAGAATATTAATGTAATAGTTGCTTTTAAATTAGATAGATTAACTAGAAGTGTTTATGATATTGAAAAACTAATGAAAATAGTAAATGATAATGAATGTGATATTGATTGTATGGCTGATGAATCAAATACTACTACTTCTAATGGTCGTATGGTTATGAGAATAATGACTAGTGTAAGTCAAAATGAAATAGAAAAATGTAGTGAAAGAACTAAATTTGGTATGGCTGGAGCAATTCGTTCTGGTCATATTCCAAATCAGCCACCCTTAGGATTTAAAAGAGTAAATAAAAAGTTAGTACCAGATCCACTTACTAAAGATATAATTATAAGAATATTTGATTTATATTTAGAAGGTAAAAGTTATCAAAATATTGCTAATATTTATAATGAAGAACAAATACTTGGTAAAACTAACTGGAGAGATTCAACTATTAATCACATTATGACAAATGAACTTTATAAGGGTGATTATGTACATGGTAAAAGAACAAAACATCCTACTTATTATGAAAATGTAGTTGAACCTTTAGTATCTAAACAAAAATGGGACGATTGTCAGTACCAGAAATTAAGATATGCTAGACATTATGAAAGAACTGCTACATATCTATTTACCAATAAATTAAAATGCTCCAAATGTGGTGGATTTCTAGGTGGATGTGCTACTACAAAACCTAATGGTAAGAAATATTACTATTATAAATGTGTACATTGTAAAATAACCTATAAAGAAAAAGAAATAGAACAAGAACTAATGGCTTGTTTACTTGAACTAGTTAAAACTGATATGATGATAAATGATTACTATACACCATTCATTAAATCAAAATTTGATAATAAAGATATTAATTATGAAAAGGAATTAAAAGAGTTAGATAAACAATTAGATAGAATAAAATCAGTTTATATAAAAGGTATTATGAAAATTGATGAGTTTGAAAATGAAATCAAACAAATAGAATTTAAAAAACAAAAATTATCTAAAGAATGGCAAGACCAAAAACAATATGAAAATTTAAACTTTACTGTTGATGATTTATTAATACTAGAGGATAAATATAATTTAGATACATTCATTAACCCAAAAGAATTTATGAATAGAATAACTAATTATCAAAATAAATCTAGAGAAGAAAGACAAAAGATGATTGCTACTTATATAGATAATTTAGAGATTAGTAAAGATAATAATAAATTAAAAATAGAACATTATCATTTTAGAAAAAGTTTCTTAACTGATTTATTAACTTTTAATAAAGAATATAAACTTCCTTTAAATTACTCATTATTTGAGGATGAATATGGTATTCCTATTCCACAAAATTATGAAGTAAAAACAAAATTTGAATCAAGAAATTATTTTGATAAATTAAATGATGTTTTAGGTAATAAATATAAATTGAACTACTATGAAATAGATACTGATGATGACTTAACTAATTTAAAAATATCTAGTGAAATAGAAATTGAAAAGATAATTAGACTAATTACTTTAAAAGATGAAAAGTTTGATAATGGTAATTTAAAACTTGGGGTAATTACAGTAGATTTAGATAATATTAAAAATAATAAAATTAAAGAATTATTAGAAAAAGTACGAGATAATTTTAAAGAAGATGAATTTGTCTAATCATCCTATAAAAATCAGCAAAAATATTAAAATAGGATGAAAATTGAAAACTAAAAAGTTTTTAATAATAATGATTAAATCATTATTTATCCTTAATATCAACCTACGAAGTAGGATGAATTTTGCAAGTGCAAAATCAGATTTGTGTATATGCAATTCCTTATGAAATAAGGGTTTAACTGCATATGATACACAAACTTCTTATCCTGCTCTTTTAGATATTTACTATTTTTTGAAATTTTCATCCTATTTTAATTATTTAATAATCACAGCAACTAGGTAGATTATATTTTTAAAAAAATGTATAATATATATAAAATTAGGAGAAGAAATTATGAATGAAGAGGATATTGAAAAAATACAAAAAACCAGAAAATTTTGTTTGGAAGTAAAAGAATTAGCAAAAAAATATAATTTGCCATTTTTTGTTGTAACTGATGGAGCTAGTGCAACATCTAACAATGGTTGTGAAGCAGTGAAGAATGCAAGAGATAATCATATTAATTGGGAAAAAGAAAACGGATTTGATCCTTATGAAGATTGGAGTAAAAAAGATGAAACAAAAAATCAATAATATAATGAATTTGATGGATTCTATTGAATATGGTTTTAAAGATGAAAATGGTGAAAATATCATTAATGCTAATCCCCAAAAGTGGGATGATGAATTTTATAAATTTTATTATTTGCAAACCCCAGATGAATTGTTAAAATCTAAATGTGGTGTATGTTGGGATCAAGTAGAATTAGAAAGAAAATTATTTCAAGATAATAATATCAAGTTTAAAACTTATTTCATTTATATAGTTGACAATGATATGCTACCATCTCACACCTTTTTAACTTATGAAAATAATAATAAACATTATTGGTTTGAACACTCTTGGGGAACATATAAAGGAGTTCATGAATACGAAAGTGAATTAGAACTATTATTAGATGTTAAAAAATTATTTATGAATGAACATAGTTATGTTAGTGAGAATTGTTTCTTATATATTTATGAGTATCAAAAACCTAAAAAACATATAACTTGCGATGAATTTTATAAATATATTGAAACTCAAAAATTGATTAAAACAAATAAACCATTATATTTTTATCATTTAGTAAATAAAGATGTTGATATGAATAAAGGAATAATAAGTCTTCAATATATGTATGATAAAAAGATGTATGATTTATTTGATAAAAATGTTGAAAAATATAAAGATAGAATATTAAATGATTGGAATATAGAGAAATATAAAGGAAAATCTAATTTGACGCGTGAAGAATATATTGATGCATTAAATATTTTCAGGGGAAAATATGGTACAAACTATATATACTTTTTTAGATATCCACCATATAAAAAACTGGGGAATAAAATAAATGAAATAGCAAAACATAAAGTTATTTATAGAATTAATATAAATGATGAAAAAATTCAAAAATCAATAACTGATATATTTTATGGATATGATATGAGTGATAGTGATAATAGATTATTAGATAAAAAATGGTATGAAACTATTTCACAAAAAGAATATTTTTCTAAATATGATGATAATCTATCAATGAATTTTAGTACATTAAATCATATTAGTGTTAGTTTTAAAAATGGAAATTGTCCTTTGGATTTTTTAGAAAAAATCGATTGGAAGTGAAAATTGATTTTTGACAAGAGCTCAAAAATATGTTATTATGAATATGTCAAGGAAACTTGCATAAAATAAAAAAGGGAACATTCAGTTTTGCAATGTTGAATGTCTACCCAAATAAATTTAGATGGACATTTAATTCAAATGTGAATTAAGTGTCATTTTTTTATAACTACTATCATAATGATAAGGAGAAATAAAATGATAGCAATGTATCGAAAAACTTTGATTACAAAGTTTCTTTTCTTCATCATTATCAAACCTCCTCTCTTCAAGAGATTTGGTAGACACTCAACAACTGATATTCCCTATAGAAAGTATACTATTAAAAGATAATAAAAACAAGCGAACAAATTAAATTTTTAGAGTAAAATTTTGTAATTCATGCTATACTTATATTAGTTAGTAATTATTACTGCTATCTATTAATTGTTTGTAAGAAAAGTTATTCGACTTCTTCTTCACAGGCACCATTGGGAAATCTGTTCTAACTTTTTAGGACTTTATATACAAAAAGTATCAATTTCAAAAGAAGTTGATATTTTTTTGTTTTAAGAAAAAATCATAGAAAGGTTGGTGTCTATGATTAATGTAATCAAAAAAGAAATTGATATGGAGGAATCTTTAAAAAGACGATTAGAGATAATATGTGATTTTTGTAATACTAACTCCAACGATTATCAATGGTAATATAGGAGTATTGATAAGACAAACTTAAACTATGTAGAACCTCATAGGGTTATTATTAAAGGTATTACATTTCTAGTATTTAACTATTCTAAAACTATTTATATTGGAAATCTAAGAAATAGCATTGAAATCAATGATATTATTGATAATCTAACACCTACAGTAATGAATAAAAATAACTTCACTATTTCTAATGAAGATGTAGATAAAATCAAAAAATATATAGAGCAAACTAATGCCACTACTTCTAATTTACGAAATGTAAATGATATAAATATAGTTTTAAAAAAATATGAAGATGACTTAAAAGAACACTCTAACGAGGTTAGAAATTTAAAAAAGAAAATCCAAACTCGTGATGATAGAATTTAAGAATTAGAATATGACTTGAATGAAGCAAATAAAACTATTGATGAGTTAGAAGATAAGGTATCAGAATTACAAAAAATAGTTGATTACTTTAAAGAATTGTGGAAAAAGTTTATAGAATTTTTACAAAACAAATTCTTCTCTAATGATAAGTATGATGATGTCATAAATGATTTATATGATGAAGATATACTTGATGAAAATGATATTGAGATTATTCAAAATAATTCTAAAGATAAAGATGATTTTGAAAGATAAATATGGTAAAATTAATATAGAAAGGTGGATGCAAAATGAATTATGAAAATAAATTTAAAGATGCTTACTATAAAGCATTGGGTTATGCAAAAATAAATTGGAATGAATGTGAAGATGGCTTTTCAGAAATAATTGAGTTAGAAAATTCTTGGTTTTTTGGTCGAAATAAAAGTAAAAGTGGTTTACCAATAATTGATAATCTTTTAGGAGTTATAATATCTAAACAGGATTTATCTTTAAAACCATGTTTTGGAGGGACTAAGGAGCATTTGTCCTTAGAAAAAGGGAAACTATTAGATATTCCAAATGATTATGTAAAACAAAATGTAGAAGAATATATGAATAAAATAATTGATGACTATGAACCTACGCTTTTAACAGAAGAAGATAAAGAATTTGAAAAATATTGTAAACTTTATGAAGAAAAGTTTGGTAAACAAGTATATATTGCCGAACCAAGTGGAACTAAAGAAAAAACAATAGAAGCAATTAAAACTTGTTTGGAAAAAAATGAGGATTTATTAGATAAAATTTTATATCCAAATTTTGATGAGGATATGGAAGATGGGAATCTATATTAAGAGGAAGAATCATGACTAGAGAACAATATTCACAAAAAGTAAAAGGTATTATGATACAAAAAAATCCATATGGTAAACATCATCAACAAAATTTTAATACTTATGGATCCTATGGAGAAATGACTCCAATAAATTCTGATATTATAAACGATATGCCAAATGCTAGAATTATATTAAGTGAACAAGTATATGAAATGTTATTAGCAGTACAAGATGTTACTAATGAAACTAGCCAAGAATTTCCTTTTTTCTTATATGGTAAAGAAATTGCTAATAATGAAATAGAATTTACTGAGTTTATTTCATCTAGCAATAACAGGCAAAACACAGAGGCAAGTTTTAACCAAGATATGATTAATAGTTTGCAAAATAAAGTATATGAAAACTTAAATAATGGACTCGTTGTATGTCATGGGCATTCTCATCCACCTATAGGTAATTTTCATCAAAACTTTTCACTAGGAGATTTTATTTCTTTTATGAGTATGAATCAAGAAAATCCTGTTTTTAAAAATAAACAAGTTGAATTAACAAGTTGTTTAGTAACTAGTACAGGAGATATAAACTTTGTTTTTTATGATAATGAAACTGAAAATTTTTATAGATTTACTAATGTATTTGTGAAAGATAAAAACAATAATATGGCTCCTGTGAATTGTTATGGATTAAATCAATCACAACAAATAAATGGTAGTAATACTCTAAGATGATTTTTAACTTATCAAAAAAATAATTGAAAAGTATTTGCTTATTCAATTAATTAGTTTATAATTATATTAAGAAATTGATACAAATTCTGTATTAATTCCTAATTTAGCGAAAAAGTTGTAGATAACAACCGCTATCGCACCATTTGATTTTTATCCCCGTATTTACGGGGTTTTGTTTTTAACTAGCATTTTTATTTTAATTTACTATTTCTTTTAATAAGTAATAATTTGCAAAAAATCAAGTTTTATTTCGTGTAAAAAATAATTTTTATATTATAAAATTTAGTATGAAAGGAGAAAAAAAATGAATCAAGAAAAGATAGGAAAATTTATTGCTACTTGTAGGAAAGAAAAAAAAATAACCCAATCAGAATTAGCAGAAAAATTAGGCGTCACAGATCGTTCTGTTAGTAATTGGGAAACAGGCAAAAATATGCCTGACTTATCTTTATTTAAACCTTTATGTCTAATGCTTGGCATTACAATTAATGAGTTGTTAAGTGGAGAAAGATTAAGTAAAGAAAAATATCAAGAAAAGTTTGAAGAAAATATTGTAAATACAATTGATTATTCTACTAAAACAATGAATAGATATAGCGGAATGATTTCATTAATTTTCATTGTATTTGGTTTATTTATTTCAATATCAGCCATCATGATTTTTCCAAGTGAAAGTAGTTGGGGTTCTATTTATTCTGTATTTGGAATCCTTGTGTTTGTAATTGGGGTTGCAAGATTAATTCATAATATCAAATGGTATAAAAGGTTATTTCTTATAGTTATTATTTTTATTGGATCTATAGGAATTTTATTATTAACTGATTACATCAATGTAAAAAATAATAAGGAAGCACCAATGTTTAGGTTATTTACAACGACAACTGGCAATGTTATTTATTATGATACTTTATTTTATGATGTATATCGATGTAATTTTGATAAAGATAATGAATATTGGGTTATAGAGAAAAACAATAATCCTACTATTGAAGAATTAATAAATTATTGCAATTAATACAAATTATAGTTTACTTGTAAAAGAATTTGCAAATCTGTTTTAATTTTATAAAAAACAGATTTTTTTAATGAGAGTTTTAGGTTTTCTTTTAAAATACTTATTTTGAAGTGTATGTAATAAAAAAATTTTATAATATCTATATAGATGAAAGAATATATAGTATAATTATTTTGGTGATGGCTATGGTTTTACATGATAAATACTTTTTAGTTATTCTGATAACTATTTTGCTAACAAGGGGGGGGGTCTATGTTTTTAATAAGCCTAGTCCAACTATAAAAAATTTTAGAACGCATCATTGGA